>CAZTPV010000070.1:0-4716 GCA_964615085.1 uncultured Desulfurococcales archaeon | reverse complement strand
TAGCTCACAATGACTGTGAGAACCTTAGAGCAGCACTATTAATGTTACTGTTGGTTAAGCCTCAGCAAGAAGCTAAGTAAAAGTGCTAATTAAGGAGAGGGGCATGAACATGGAGGAGAAGGGATGGCTTGAGAATTTAGTAACTAGGATAGCTGACGCTAGTATGAGAGCAGCTTCGAGGCTACACTATGCTATACCTTCAATAAAACTTGAAAGCCCAGAAATGGTTAACGAGATTATAAGTAATGTTGCTTCACAAATAGCTGAGTACGATGGTGTAAGTTTAAGATGTAAAATTTGTGGAAAAGGACCATTCACTCGAAAAGGGTTATACCTACACTTAAAGAGAGTTCACCAAACACATGTTGAGCAGATCGTAAGACGCACCCTAGAGTATAAGTTATGGGTTTTACGTAATAGGATCTAACCTAGTGTATCACGACATTTAGCTTATCTCTAATTATGCCACGTTTCACAAGAGTTTCATAAGTCCTCCAAATTCTTTTAACCGTTACATGTCTTGTACAAAATCCTTTTGTCTCAAGCAGCCTTAACACATAGTCTGGAAACTCGTCGGGATGGCCATAGAAACTCTCAATGGCCTCCATAACAGTTTGTACAATATCTCTTGCTGAGGGGTATGGCTTTTTCTTAACACGCTTCACACTCCTTAAATTATAGTTCTCCTCGTACTCCTTAATCTCCCTTATAATGTCCTCCGGCACCTCATCTAAACGTACCAAGTTAGACCCCTCTTGAAAGTCTGAGTAGTATGGTTAACCTACGCCTTACTTTTCCTCTCCTAGTAACACCAACAACTTCCGAACTCTTTTTGATACACTCAATTCTATACCTTCTCTTCAACAATGATATTATTTTTTCTGCTACATTACGGTCAAGAAGGTATATGTTAGCACCATTATTAGCCTCTACAACGTCAACTACTTTTAAAGCATCGTCGGGATGCAGATGTTCTAGGAGGTTTAGAGCCTCATTAATATCTACATCTCCTCTAAGCTGTATTAACACATTATAATCACCACCATGCAGGTTGGAACATTGAGGACATAACGTAGGTCTTAAGAGTACTTCAATTCTAATAGTTTGGGTAAAATCCTTGTCAATCTCTTGAAACCTAATACTTAAAATGACACTATATATGGTTCTCCATGAGGGTACGGTTAATGGTACTATTTCTTTAATTTCAACCTTCCTTACGAGCTCACTATGCTTAGACCTTACAAAAAAGTAGTTTATAGCCTTAATACCAGCCTGATTGAAGTCGGATACATTAAACCATTTAAACCCTAGCCTCACTCTGCCACAGGATCTACACATTGGTATTTCTATTCTTTCGGGAATGTCTACTAGCTTAACTCTATTAACTAGACAGTTAACACATATTGATCCTATGAAAGGTATTGAACCATCATTAGGCCTGCCACAAATTACACACAATGGTGCTTTAACCTTCATAACTCACACTCTCATGTAACCTTAATATACCATTTAGAGACACATATAGTATGTTGGGACACCTAAGACTGTTCATGATGAAGTGAACTCGGAGTGAGTAATGATCGTCCTAGTCCAGGCTGAGGTGATCTCTTCTGCCAATACTCTTATTCCACAATGGAGAGTGGCTTGAGGTTAAAGAAGTTTACACAATAAAGCCAGTTAAGTCGAGAAGATCTAAGCAAAGGTCCACACCCTACGGTATTGTAGCGGCTAAAAGAGAGAAAGTTAACATTGAAGGATATCCCTACATAGCCACATTAAATGTCTCATCCTCTAAAGTCAGTCGATTTGCTGCGAAACTACACTTAACCTTACCTGTCGATTTACTTTCAAGAACTACTATACTAATTGTGCCCCAAAACGATGAGTACTTAGCTAAAATATACGCTAAGTCAAAGAGTGACCTCGATGTAGTGGTTAAGAAGGCTCAGGAAGTCTTAACTTCTCTACACAGAGGCCGAGGAGGAGAAGAGGCTATTGAGGAGGGGAGAGAGATTCTGTGAGATTTGTGGTGATACAGCTCACCATAGGTGTCTAAAATGTGGTAGATGGGTATGCAGTAATCATTATGATTTAGAGATGAAGGTATGCTCATACTGTCAGTTGACGCTATGCAGCATATGTAGACAGAGACTTGCCCTAAGCTCATGCACTCGCTGTGGAAGACTTATATGTGAGAACTGTAGCGTTAAGGTATCTCCTGTCGCTAGAATGTGCCGTGAATGTGCAGATAGCTTAAAGGTTAAGGAACCTAAGCCACCAACATCAATGATTAAAATCTCAAAGGAGATTGTCTATAGATACCTTAACTTTAATAAGATGTGAACCATCGCAGCTAGGTGCTGTGTTTAGCGTACTCAATCCTTCCCTACATGACGCAAAGGCTAATCCAGCTTTTAGTGCTTCTTCCCTAACTTTCTGTATTATAGCCTGTCTAATACCTGCTGGTAAGTAGAGATAACTTCCAATTCTATCTCCACACTCAAAGTATAAACTGTACAACTTTCTATGTAGCTCTGGGAATTTTGAAATAATTCTCCTAAAATTGTCTGGCTTAGCCTTGTAAGTTGACGTTGTTACTGTCAAAGCTCCCTTCTGCTTCACGACACTAATAAGCTCCTTAATCATGCTCATATCATCGTTTATAAATGGTATTATAGGGTCGATTCTAACACCTACAGGTACGTTATTAGCCGTAAGAATATCTATTGCCCGTAAACGACGATGAGGTGGAGGAGCTCCCGGTTCAAGTACTTTAGCTAAATGCTCATCTAGAGTCGTTATTGTGATCATTACAGCAGCATTGCATTTCTTGAGTATGTCAACATCCCTTACGACTAGATCGCTTTTAGTTGTAATGAGTACTTTAAAACCTCTTGAGCATAATATCTCCAACACTCTACGTGTTAGCTTTAATTCCGCTTCTTCAGGAGGATAAGGATCACTGCTAGTAGACATGTTTATGGGTTTGCTTTTATCTAAGCGTGGTAGTTCTTTAAGTAAGCGTTGAATGAGGTCTTTCTTAGGACGACTAGGCTTATACCCTATATAGCTAGTAGCGTAGCAGTATAAGCATCTATGACTGCAACCAGTGTATGGCTGTAATGAATATTTACTTGGGCAAGTACATAGTGGGCTACCCCAGGGATCAAACTTGCTAACAACATTCATCTTTTGAGCGTACCCTTCTCAGCTTAATTATCAGCAGTTATAGCTCAATATTAGCATGCCTACTTCTAAGTTCTTCCTCGTTCTTCCCTAATCTATGCATAAGCTCTACTATGACTCCATCAAGGAATACTAGAGCTGTATCCTCAAAGAGAGTTCCTAAGGGAGCTAAGGGTTCATGTATGCCTAGTATCTGTCTGGCAAAATAGTCTATCTCAGTGGCAGCCTTAGTTCTCCCTGGCACTTCAACAACGATATCTGCTAGTTTGCCCAGGGGGCTATCCGGATAGCTCGTAATAGCTATAACCTTTGCACCAACTTTCTTCGCAGCCTCTGCAGCTGTAACAATAAGCTTCGTTCTGCCGGAACCAGATATAGCTATGACTATATCATCTTTACCGATACTTGGAACTATAGTATCACCTAGGACGTACACATTATAGCCTAAGTGAAGCAATCTCATGGCAAAAGCTCTACCTACTAAGCCACTACGTCCAGCACCCATAATAAGTATCTTTCTTCTCGAATTTTCACGATAAGCCTTAACTAGGAGATCTATCATTGCCTGAACCTGCTCCTTCTTTAGATAATCGATCGCCTTACTTATGAACTCAACTATCTCTCTCATAGCCCTTGATAGGTACTCCAACAGACTCCCACTACCTACTTAACTGCCTCATACACCCCTTTTTCAGCTTTAAGATTTAGTGTATAGAAATAGCTTAAAGCTACAAGTGATTAAGGCTAAACACATAATATTTTTATACCCAATAAGAACACTATTGGTTTCAAGCATGTAGGAGACATGCTGCACGTAAGGTGATGAACGTCGCTACAAAGGAATTTAAGGCTCTAATTAAAGACCTCAAGATTATAGCTCAGAAGTGGTTAGAGAAGTGGGAAAAGGATCACGTATTTGAAGCTAATGTAGATGAATCTAAACCTAAGTTCTACATTACTGCTGCCTTCATGTATCCTAACAGTCCAGCTCACATGGGGCATGCAAGGACATATCTGATTGCTGATGTCCTTGCCAGGTTTAAGAGACTTCAGGGATTCAATGTACTGTTCCCCATGGGCTTCCACTATACTGGTACACCAATAATAGCGATGGCTGAAAGAATAGCCTCAGGAGACGAGAAAATAATTAAAGTGTTTCAGGAGAAGTACGACGTCCCCAAAGAAGCTATTAAGAAAATGTCTGATCCACTCTTCATGGCAAGGTATTTCCACGAAGAATCTAAGAAGGCATTTAAGAAGTATGGTTTGTCGATTGATTGGAGGCGGGAATTCACAACTATAGATCCAGAGTTTAAGAGGTTCATACACTGGCAGTTCACATTACTAAAAGATAAGGGCTATGTTGAGCAGGGAACACATCCTGTTGGATGGTGTCCTAGACACCAAATGCCTGTTGGTGCACATGATACAAAGGATGATAAAGAGCCTGATATAGCTGAATTCACAGTGATACTATTTAAATCCACTAAGATGGAGGATGCATACTATCCTGCAGCAACTCTTAGGCCA
>CAZTPV010000069.1:0-6545 GCA_964615085.1 uncultured Desulfurococcales archaeon | reverse complement strand
ATATATTGAGGCTAAAACGAATATTATAGCTGATGAAGCTAAGCCTACGATTAAGGTTACGAATCCAATATCCCTCAAGAGGAATAATATTGTTATCGCGTATCCCTGGAATAGTGCACCCATAGCAATACCTTGTGCAACTGTTTTTGTATCAGCAACTACAGGTAACATAGGTACTCCAGCTCTACGATAATCGTCTCTATAATGTTGAGCTAGTAGCCATATATGGGCTGGAACCCATGAGACAACAAGCATTGAGAGGGCTAGGCCTCCAGCTGTAAAGAAGCCTTTTGCTGCAGCCCATCCTCCTAGTGCAGGCATACCGCCAGCGATAGCTCCAGCTATGATGTTTACATACGTTCTCCTCTTGAGCAGTAATGTGTAAGCTATAATGTCGAAAAAGAAGCCCAAAACCATTGCGAGAGCAAAGTACAAGTTGACTAAGATGATAGCTAAAGTTACGCTTACAAAGAATGATGCTACTGAACAGTATAGGACTAAAGTAGGGTTAACAGCACCTCTAGGTAATGGTCGAGATCTAGTACGTTGCATTACAGCATCAATATCGCGATCAAAATACATATTTAGTGCTGTAACTGAACTTATCGATACAAATCCTAACACGCTTATTGTTAAAAGTTGACTAAAATTTGTGCCACCACCAAGAATATATCCTGTAATCATCGTTGTAAGCAGCAATAATGTTTGTTTAACCTTAATTAGCTCGGCTAAACTCTTTAGAGGACTCTTTAAATCCATATGTCTTACACCTTAGCAAATAACGTATTAGCTATTAGTACAGCACTATAGAATCCATTTATTGAAGGTAATGTAGAACCGCATGCCCTATGTAGATCCCTAAGCATAAGAACTAAGCTCCTAAGGTCCTTCTGAGTAGTTGTTAGCACTTTCTCTAGAGATTCCTTACAAAGCTTACTTAAGCGTAGCTGAAGCATACATTTAAGCCAGATAGCTATGTAGTCTTTGACCGATTTTAAATCGGCTATAGATTTAACTATTTCGATTAGGCCTGAGATGTTACTTCTATTAATAAGTAGGTACCTTGACGAAAGTATCGATATGAGGTCTCCAAGATACTCAAGAGTATATGTAGTGCTTACAATATTGTTATAGTCATTATAGCAACATAATTTAATTAATTCAAGAAGCTGTCCCAAAGGCTCAACCTCAACATAGTTTAGTACTATGTTCAGTGACTTAGCTAAGCTATCTATGTTAGGTTCTTTGTTTAGACCGTTAATGTACCCGTATGATAGCAATATGATCAATGGATTATAAGCAATATCTATCCTTGGAATGTTCGTGATACTTGAAGCGCTCCTAATAATGTTCTCTAAGATTGCAGTAATGAGTCCCTTACGGTAAGCTCCTCTGGCAATATTGTATCCGATTTCTATCGCTCTAAAGGTTTCAAGGAAAGTTAGCATTAATGTTGCTATTACATCCTTAGCTTCATTAATACTCAGGTAAGATATGCCATAGGGTTTGAAGGGGATTAGTAAGCCATTTAACGCTTCCGCAAACCCTTTAGAGATTAGTGCAGAGTTTATGCGCAGTGTTAACACCTCTCCTTTACGTGGTGAGGAGAATCGGGGGGAATAATTATTTACGAGGAGCTGGAGATAGGTGTTTCGAGGTTTTAATTAAGCTCATTGGTAGTGATGTAGCTAGCTTCACTAAGTGTATTGAGAATCTTGTTAGAAGTCTTCGAGAACGCTGTACTAGTGCAATCTCAAGAGGTTTTTGGATAGTAGGCTCTAAGGATGATTGCTTAATATTGGTATCCCCTGTAGAGCAAGTTGAGTTTATGGGTAGAAGGCTAGAGGCATTAATCAGGATAGCTTGTCAAGACCCTCAAAAAGTGGTTAGCATAGTTACTGAGATTGTTGACGTGACTTCAATGAGTCATCACTGTCTGGGCATAGGTATTAAACCCGTAACCTAGAGAATCATATGTACGGCTAGCGGATGATGTAGAGTAGCGGTCGCTGACATCTTCACAGTATGATGTAACTCCCATGTACTGACATTATCGGGTGGGAGGAGTATGAGTAAGCTTAGAGGTAGGAGTATATTATCAGTGGCAGATCTTTCTGTAGAAGAGCTAGAACTCATCTTACGTGTAGCGAGAACTTTTAAGGACATGTATTACGCAGGGGTAAGAAAACTTAATATCCTTAATGGCAAGTCAATAGCCTTGATATTCCAAAAGCCTAGCACAAGAACTCGAGTAAGCATGGAGGTTGCAGTACACGAGCTTGGCGGATACCCGATATATCTTAGCTGGAGCGAGCTTCAGCTCGCAAGAGGCGAGCCCATTAAGGATACAGCTAGAGTATTATCACGTTATGTTTCAGGCATAGGAGCCAGAGTGTACGATCACAAGCATCTTGAGGAACTTGCAGCGTATTCAAGCGTGCCAGTTATAAATTTGCTAAGTAATCTCGAACATCCACTACAAGCTATCGCGGATGTGTTTACAATAATTGAGAAGAAAGGTTCTCTAAACAACCTTAAAATAGTGTTTATAGGAGATGGTAGTAGTAATGTAGCACATAGCCTTATATTAGCAGTGACAATGCTTGGAGGAAAAATAGTTGTTGCATGCCCTAAGCAGTATAGGCCACGTAATGAGATAATACAACAAGCTCAAATGTATAAAGGTGTTGTCGAGATAGTTGAGGATCCCTACGAGGCTGTAAGAGGAGCAGATGTAGTCTACACCGATGTATGGGTTAGTATGGGTGAGGAAGCTATAGCAGAGATTAAAAGAAAAGTGCTAAGACCGTATCAAGTTAGTGAAGAATTGATGAAGTATGCAAAGAAGGATGCAATATTCATGCACTGTCTACCTGCTGTGAGAGGCGAAGAGGTTACTGATGAGGTTATTGAAGGTAAGTGGAGTGTAGTCTGGGATCAGGCTGAGAATAGGTTACATACAGCTAAAGCTGTTTTAGCACTAGTAGTATGATTCAGTGATATGATCCTACAAGAGCTGCCTTGAAGAATAAGTGGGTGACCCCTATGCTAATACTACACTATGATCTTCTGAAGAGAGTCGTAAAGGCTAAGGAGTATGATTCCAGCGGTAGACTTCAAGGAGAGAAGGTATGTAGAGACATTAACTTACTTAACATTATAGGTGTAAAGAATCTACGCATACCTAAGCCCTTTGACAACCGCATTATAACTATGATAGTTGATGGAGAGAGAGTCATTATTAGTTGTCAATCACCTATAATGATTATAAGTCAAGTTAGCTAAAATGTGTGGAGTGTGTTTAATGAGATGGCTGAAGTGGAAGTTAGGCTTGAGAAGTCTAAAAGTCGTCGTGGAAAACATGCAGTAAGAGATCTTGCTCTAATAGTGTATGAGGACTGCAGGATTGTTGAGCCAAAGATTAAGCATAGAATCAAAGTGAAGCCTATATATGCTAGAGGTGAAGCCTGGCTGGTTAAGGTGCATATTCCAGAAGGCGCATATCTTGTCCATATGCATTTTATTAGGAACCTCAGAGGACATGTTAAAGGAGTTATAAGGGTTATGAATAGTGAGGGAGTGGAAGTTCTTAAGGTTGTTTATCGTAAACTTAAGATTAGGAAGAGCAGTGGTGATAGCAGTTACGCCTGGGTTGTTGAGAAGGTTGTTAACCACCTTAAATTACCTGTAAAAAGATTTAACGTTTAGTGGTAAGAGCGTTAGATAATGGTACGGCTAGTAGAGCCAATGACCGGTCGGCTATAGCCGAGGAGAGCCGATGAGGTATTCACGGACCGGGGGAGGCTTGAGGGTAAATGAGTGCTCGAATGTGTACAAATGGTGTTAAAGAAGTAAAAAGACTGTTATTTAGACTACTACGTGATAGTTTAAGAGATCCTGCAAAAGTCTCGAGAATAATTTATGATGAGTATGGTGTCAAGGTAAAACCGTCATGGAGTAGTATTGAAAGCTTCATAGTTGGTAACGAGGATGTTAGGCCTCAAGAGCTAGCAGTACTCTTAATGGACATGGGTGTGGAAATACCTGAACTTAAATGGATCAAGATACTAGAGAAGTATTGCGGTGTTTAGTCTTGAGGGAGTTTTGTCTTAAAGAGCTTAGCGAGGTGGTTAAGCTAATCTCACAATGCTTTAGAGGTTCAAGTATTTTAGATGCCTTCTCAACGTTGCTTGTCCTCCTAGAAGAACAGCCTATGGGGAGAATCCTATTATCTAAGAGACTAGGTATTGGTGAACGCCGTATAAGATCAATACTTAGTAGACTAGAAGAGTGCAATCTAATTGAAAGAGATAGCATTGCTGGCTGCTTTCTCTCAGCCACAGTTAAGGAGCTATTGGAAGTGTTGAACATAAGGAGGTACAATACTAGCCATAAACAAGCATTCATTACAGTGCTTGGAAATGTTTGCAGGGAAATGTTAGAGTGCCTAGACAAGCGTATTGTTGAGATAAGAGATAACATCGTAATAATGACGTCCAATCCTAAGCACTTATTAGCTCTAGGGTTTAGCATTCAAGGTGAACTCTACTTTCCAAGAGTAGAGGGTAAATACTATAATGCTTTAGTTAGTATGGTCTCTCAGACGCTGAGTAACCAAAACCTATCAGGAAACTATATTCTCGTCCTCTGGAACAACTATAAGCCTTGGATCTACGATGCTATAACGCTATTGTCGCTTTACAACTCTTGCTGTTCTTCTTAACCTAAATGCTCTAACAATATTCAGTGTGGCAATAAGTGTTGCTAACAAGTTTAACACAGTGAAGATAACGTCATGTCTTAGTATTGCATATACGGTTAAGAGTAAGCTTCCACAAGTATAGAGTGAGCTTAACTCTATTGGTGGTATACTTCTAAGTCCCATGCACCACCCAATCACTATGAGCACTAATCCTGCAACACCTATTAAATCCATGTAAGCCATGTTTAGATCCCTAAAGGCTTAGAAAAGGAAGGATTAATTAGGCTTATCCTCAGCCCTATCATAGTCTAATAGGTGTATGTAATGGCGCTTTCAAGAATAGTATTCATGTCTAAGAAGCTTAGGGAGAAGTTTGGTGTTGAGGGTATTGTAGCTTCAAGGTATTTGGAGGCAGGATATAGTGTGAGAATAGGATTTAATACTCCAAGGGGAAGATTATCAATTATAGCTAAGAAAGAGGGTAAGGTGCTCGCAATAGACGTAGTACATGAGAAGAGGCTGGTCACAAGTAATGATATCGTTGAGATATCGGAGAAAGCTAAGAGCATTAACGCTAAACCAATACTAGTGATCTATGGTAGAGGCCCTAAAGTCTCTAACGAGGCTAAGGAGAAAGCGAAAGAACTAGGAGTTGAAATAAAATTCATTAAGACAAGCTAGTATGATTTACTTATCATGACCAGTCTTTCAACGCCTTTAATCTCGTCTATGTACTCAGCAACACTTTTCGGAACGAGTTTTCTCCAGGTTGGGTCATTCTTTATCATTAATTGCCTAATGTACGAACCTCTATATACATCCCTTCTCACTAAAGGGGGAGTAATCACTTTAACTCCATAGTCACTAAATAGTCTAATTATTATTGGATTAGCTGATGCTAAAGCATCTACCTTAGGAATATAAGCTAGTACTGTGGAGACACTTTGCACTCCAATGGGTAGCGTTGGTAATGTTACGGTAATAACTCTTGACAAGTCAACATTATGTTCTGTAAGTGCTCTTCTAATCATTACTATTCTCTCACCTGGTGTGAAGGGGTTAGTAATTGTGTAGCTCTCTGAAGACATACCGATTATGAACACTATCTCATCAAATCTTTCTAAGAGCCATAATGATGCATATAAATGACCTAAATGAAATGGCTGGAAACGTCCAAAGAAAGCAACACGCCTCAAATTAAGGGACCCTATTCCTATAGCAGCTTAGAAGGACTTTAAAGCGCCATGCCAGTTATCCTCGATACTAGCTTTGACTAGTAGTCTAGCTTAATGTCATTCAAAATGAAGCTAAGCGTGGCTTTAGATAGAAATTATGTGTAAGAAAAATCTAGTCACTATGCCTTACTTAAAGTAGTGCATACATGTAGAACTCTATTGGATTCGGGTACTGTCTAACGAGGCTTGCTTCAGCTCTCTTTATCTCGATGTACTTCTCTAGTACATCTCTTGGTATGACCGGTTTTAAGAACTCATTATCAGATTCAAGCTCGTCTAGAGCTTCATCAAGTGTTCTTGGCAGTTCTTTTATGCCTAGACGTTTTCTCTCCTCTTCACTCATCTTATACACATTCTTGTCAACTGGGTCTCCAGGATCAATCTTCTTCTTAATGCCATCTAGCCCAGCCGCAACCATGGCAGCAAACGCTAGATATGGGTTACAGCTAGGATCGGGGGCTCTGTATTCTATCCTCGCAGCCTTCTCGACGCCTCTGAAGTACAGCGGGACCCTTACGATTGCGCTTCTGTTCGCCTTGCCCCACGCTATGTATACCGGCGCCTCGTACCCGGGCACGAGCCTCTTGTAGCTTGAGGTGGTTGGGCTT
>CAZTPV010000068.1:0-2612 GCA_964615085.1 uncultured Desulfurococcales archaeon | reverse complement strand
GTAACCTAGAGCGGTCAGGATGGGTCATCTTTAAGGTAAACCCTGACCGCACCATAACCATGCACCTGACCGAGAAAGGGAGGAGGGTGGCGGAAGCCTTATCCTCAATAGAGAAAGAACTTAGAGAGGCAGGTGTAGTCTAAAGAGGTGCCAACATGGTAAGGCATAGAAGATCGTATCGAATAGATGAAATATTAAAGAGGCTTCAAAAGTTTAGGGAAATCCACACACTGGGTAAGCTTGTATCGGAAGATAAGGAGACTGCCTATACTCCTTCTATTGATTCAGAGAACAATTTCACATATAACAAGTGGACTCTCCTTAAGCTCTTATTTCTGTTCCTTTACACTCCCCTTTACACGTCAATAATAGGGTCTCGTTACGCGGATATGAACTACATAGACCTGTTCAGCGGTAGCGGGGTGAATAAGCTAGAGGATACGGATATAGTGATTGCTGGTTCCCCAATTATTGCTTTAGCCCTAGCTAGGATCCCCTTTAATCATGCATATTTCAATGACACTGACGGCAGGAAAATATGCATGCTTAAGAAGAGGGTTGAGAAACTCAAAGAATTATCTACTAAGAACAGATATAGAGAGGTAATCTTCTCAAATATAAGCTCAACTTCTGTGAATTACAGGACTAAGGACGCTAATGAAGCCCTAGTTGAGATATTTGAAGAAATTGACGAGAGAGCGAGAAGACTCCTTAAGGAAAAGGGAAAGGGATGTCATAACTTAATTTTTATCGACCCCTTTGGATTCGAATTCAAACGAGAATCCCTTGAGCTAATTCTTAAGGCCAAATTCAGAAGTGACATAATAATTCTATTTAACTCATACGGCGCTGGACTCAATGCATATAACATAATTAAACTCGGGAGAAGTAGCAAATCCCTAGATAACCTGCTAGGAACGGAGTGGCTTGACTACGTTAAGCAGAAAGCGCAAGAGAAGGGCAAGAGCTTAGAAGATCTAGGACGTAATGAGTTATCAAACATGCTCAGCGAGTACTACGTAGAACTATTCAGGAGTCACAACTACGTAGTAAGAATTGTTAGACTTCCTTTAAGACTCGAGTCACAGCAGTTTGACCTAATATTTGCCTGCAGAAGAACAAATCAAGGGAATAGATTCCTTCCTGCAGTTGATTACATCAAGAACATGCTTGAGAAAACAGATTATAGATTAGTAGATGAGCTAGAGTACTCCATCAAGACAGGTAGACTACCAGGTCTAATAGGATACATAATTGAGGATCCCGAGACAGCGCTAGAGAAGTATAAGACCGCTAGGAGGTATGGGATCCTTAAGTATCAATATCCTCAAAAATCCAGAAAACATTAAAAGGATATCATAATGTCATTCTCGTTTCGTTTTCGACACCGATAAGTATCTTCCTAATGACTTCTTTTCATACCAAGCCGGCCTTATGGTTTTCCTTACGGTTAGCGTGATGTTCTCTAACTCTTTAAGGAGTTTCTCAGTCTTCTCTAAAGGTGGCTCGGGCAATCTGTTATTATAATTATCGTAGCCAACATAGACCATGAACGGATTTATTTCCTTAATCCAGGATAAGAATCTGTCTAGGTTGAAGTCTAGTATTGGCTCTATAGAGAGGAACTTGAGGTCCCAATTAATGTCCCTCATTGCTTTGTATCTTAGGCTTGGCAACGGGGCTTGTGAAATTTTATTTTCTAGGTACATATCGTCGTCATCAGTCTCTATGGTCGCACCAAGAATCGCGTTCTTAGGAAAGTGCCCGATAAAGTCCTTATATCGGGCAGGGTTCTTTGTCAAGAATAAGAAGAATGTCCCAGGGAACTTCCTTATATGATTAATGACTTTAAGGATCCATTCATCAGGAACCTCAGGAGAGAACATATCCCCCATATCAGACACGAATACGACGCCGCCGTTGAACTTTGCCTTAAATTCATTCTCATTTAGCTTAGGCCAGAATCCATCCCTGTATCTTGGTGTATTCTTTAGCTTAGTAAGAGCGAATCTCCTGGCCCAACAGTATATACAGAAATGCGTACAACCGGATATGGGATTCCAGGTTTTACTAATAATATTAAACATTCTTGTGCCATTCTTAGAATTCAGCACATAAGTGCTGAAGCTTCTAATAGCCTCTAAACGCTTAAGTTCTCTCTCAAGTTCCATTAATTCATGTTCAGTCACGTATGAGGCATTCATCCCCACAAGCTCCCTGGGAACGTAAAGCCTCCCATACTTCCCAGCGTTACCGATAGGCTTAAGTCTACGCTTCAGCTCCTCTACTACCTTCCCCAAGAAGAAAACCCGTCTACCAAATCTACAGTTTCATCTAAAAATTTAATCCATGAGTAGCTACTTGCTTGGTCTAGTAGCTAAAAACAGATTAATTAGCTAGCTATGGACGTCCCTGCTCTTAGCTGGTAGCTATTTCCTCCTCTATCCAAGCCATGTACTCGTCTATTATCCTCTCGGCCGTGGCGTAGGACTTCTTGTCTAGGGTCTTGCGTAGCTCACGCTTCAGCTTAACCAGCAACCTCAGTAGCTCCAGCTCGGTGCAGACCGCCATGGGGTACCCCAATAGTAACGGTAAATATGAAGCGTTACTAA
>CAZTPV010000067.1:0-10730 GCA_964615085.1 uncultured Desulfurococcales archaeon | reverse complement strand
TCTAATCGTTAGAGGCTTTAGTGGTAATATACTATACCCGACGATACTATTCTTGTTAGGTTAAACACTAAGCCTAGGTTTATAGTGGGGTTAAGCTCCTAGCTTCCTAAGCGGGAGCAGTAGAGTGCGCAATAAGCCTATTGTTGTGTTTTGTGTTTATAATGATGCGTGTATGCTTAAGGAGCTACTTAACAGCATCACTGCTAAAGACCGTTATGGCGAGGTTAGCCTAGCTGTTAGGGTGTTAAGAGTAAATGATGAAGACTCTCTTAGAGAGTCATGGATTAGAGTTAGCGGGGATGAGGATAGCCTAAAATCGTTTGAGCTAGCTTTAAGGAGAGTTAAGGGACTTAGGATTAGCCTAGTTTATGACTCATACTATAGCAAGGTGTATAGCATAGTGTATCCTAAGAGCATGTGCAAGGTCGGAAGATGCCCCTATATCTCACCTCCACTAGGCGCTATGGCTAAGACCATGCTCATTTACCCTCAGGGAGTTTTAGTAGAATACATACTCTCTAAGACTATGGTTTTAAGGAAGCTTAAAGATCTTGGATGCAAGCCTATACTAGTTCATTCCATTGAGGACATGGACTACATGCTTACTAGAAAGCAGGAGCTAGCTCTTGTACAAGCATATCTCAGAGGATATTATGATTACCCTAGAAAGATAAGTCTAAAGGAGCTAGCTTGCGAGGTCGGGATAGCTGTTTCAACTCTAGCTGAGCTACTTAGGAGAGCAGAGGCTAAGATAGTAGAGGCTTTCATAAGGCATGAACTACCACACTACATTATAAAGAAGATGCTAAGTAGCTTTGAGGAAACTATAAATACGACGCGAAGTAAACCCACTGGTAGCTAGCGGTAATGATTATTAATTCAACAGATACTCATGAACTGAGATATTTTAGTTCTACTCTAACCCTTTCGGAGAACCCTTATAGAAAATGCACACTTCTAGCCCACGTGATGGTGCAGCATAGTGAGCATAACTAAAGGTTCTCAAAGTTCTTCCAGAGGCTCCACTAAGGGAGACATAACGAGAAGGGAGTTCCTGAAAGCCTTAACACTTGGAGCAACACTTGTAGCACTTAGGGAAGCTGCTAAGAAAGTTGAGAAAGGAGAAGCAATGCTAACACTCCTCTCTAAAGCTAGAGATAGGAGAATCGTGTGGAAGGCTGTAAGGTATTGGAAAGGAGTTATAAGCTATGAGAGAGTTGCAAGAAGTACCTGTTCTGGAAACTGTACACAAGCTTGTGGCTGGCTAGCATACATTAACGGTAAAACGATAATAGGGCTACAACAAGCTGCTGACTACGATGCTTACGATAAAGTTCTAGGTAAACACTATAACCCAAGAGGGTGTGAAAGAGGAGCAGCATACGTTAGGTACATGTATGGGCCCATGAGGGTACTATTCCCCTATAAACGTGTAGGCCCTCGAGGCTCAGGAAGGTTTAAGAGGATCACATGGGAGCAAGCACTTAAGGAGATAGCGTCAAAGATAATTGACATAGTTTCCGAGGAGGCTAAGAAGACTGGTGGTAAGGATGCTGGCGAGGTAATAGTCTTCTTCTCACCCATACCAGCATTCTCATATATCTCAGCAGGTGCTGGCTATAGGCTTGCAAATCTGCTAGGAGCCTCTGGTCCACTTAGTTTCTACGACTGGTATTGTGACCTACCTCCCGGAGAACCTATGACATGGGGGGTCCAGACCGAGGAGAGCGAGGAGGCTGATTGGCTAAATGCTAAACTAATAATACTATGGGGGTCTAATGTAGCTGAGAGTAGGATTGCTGCTGCACACTTTATAGCTGAAGCAAAGTATAGGGGAACAAAAATAGTATACATAGGCACGGACTTTACCGCTACAGCAAGACTAGCAGATGAATTCATAAGTGTTAAACCTGGAACCGACGCTGCATTAGCACTAGCAATGGTTAAGTACATAATAGACAACAAGCTTTATGATGAAGAGTATGTTAAGACGTTCACGGACCTACCTATACTCGTTAGAGAGGATACTAAAAGGTTCCTTCGTGAAAGCGATCTAAGAGAGGGGGGAAGTCCATTTAAAGTATACATGTGGGATGCTAAGACTAACAAGCCAGTTGTTGCACCTGGATGTATGGGAGACGATAGAGACCTGGACTATAAGAAGTATGGTATTGAACCTGTTCTTGATGGGGAATGGGAGGTAACTTTAAAGGATGGAAGAAGGGTGAAGGTTAAAACAGTCTTCAGGCTACTTAAAGAGAAGCTTAAAGACTTAACGCCAGAGAAAGCCGAGAAGATTACTGGTGTTCCAGCAGAGAAGATTAAGAAGCTAGCAGAGGAGATTGCAAAGACTAAACCAACAATGATAATTGAGGGTGGAGGAACAAACCACTGGTACAACAACGACCTAAACAATAGGTCAATGATACTCCTACTCGCTATTACGGGCAACATAGGGTATCCTGGCTCAGGCTTCAACCAGTACACTGGACAGTATAAGGTGTGGCTAAAGGGATTAGGGAAGTACGGTAGAATACTGAAGACAAGGCCTCAAAACACTACACTCTTCGTATGGGTACACTACTATACAGAGCTATGGAGGCTAGGCAAGACTCTTGACGAGATAGTTAAGGATATTGAGGCTGGAAGACTCACAAAGCTTCCAGGACCTTTACCAGGAAAGTTCCAGGAGCCAGTTAGCACTAACCCAGCAGATGTTAGAGGCTATAGAAACTACCTAGTGTTAAAAGCACTTGCTAGAGGATGGGTACCCTTATACCCCAAGCCTCCACGTAGACCAAGAGCAATGATCATCTGGCGTGGAAACTTCCTTAACCAAGCTAAGGGTGGCTTTAAGGTCCTAGAGTGGTTCTCTGATCCAAGTAAGCTTGAGCTAGTAGTTGTCATAGACTTTAGGATGTGCTCTACAGCATTATACGCTGACTACATACTACCAGCTGCAACATGGTATGAGAAATTTGATCTAGAAACCACTCCAATGCACGTTTACATTCAAGCCTTAAACGAGGTTGTACCACCATTAGGTGAAGCCAAAGCAGACTTCTACGTGTTTAAGGAGCTAGCAAAAGCTATATCCGTTGAGGCTAAGAGAAGAGGTGGACTAAAGTTCTATGATACGAGGAATAAGGTTGTACACGACTATACAAAGATCTATGAGGAGTTCATTGACGCTGCATGCAAGGAGAACCCCTACTTCAAGGATAAATGTGTTGAAGGTTGCCTAGAGACACCAGAAATGGCTGCACACTTCATATTAAAGCATAGTCCTGTAATGTACCCAGACCCTGAGGGCTATGAGACGTATAAGAGTCAGCTAGCACCAGAAGTTAGAGAACTCATAGAGTCAAGACTCTTCAAGGGAGATGTTGACGGCTATATTGAAGGGCTTCTAGAACTTATTAAACAACATCCACTACCATTCCCATCCGCACAGACTAGACCAAGACCAAATGTTGCATGGAGAGATAACGTAGAGAAGAAGATGCCATGGCCTGCTGGAGGTAAACTATACTATGAGGCTCAAACACTACCTGGAGGTGTAAAGGTTCCAAGACTCTTCATAGCAAGATACCTTAGCGTTATACCTAAGGGAGGAAAGACGTTAACTGGACGACAGCAATTCTACATCGACCATAGCTACTTCCTAGCATTAGGAGAAGAGCTACCAACCTTCAAAGAGCCGGAGGTCGACCCGCTACCTAATGGTAGGCCAGCACCCCTAAAGATGAATACACCCCATGATAGATGGGGTACACACTCAACGTTTAGAGATATGGATCTACTATTAAGGCTGCAAAGGTACATGGCAGTAGTCTCAATAAACCCTGAAGACGCTGCTAAGAGAGGCATTAAGGACGGTGATCTAGTAAGAGTCTACAATATCTATGGAGAGCTTGTGGCAATGGCTAGAGTCTCACCAGCAGTTAAGCCTGGAGAGGTTTGGATAGCTAATGGTGCTGAAATGACAACGTTCATTAAAGGATGGTTTAATGGGGTAACGCCGATAAGGCCTAAACCAACACAAGCCATAGTCTATCCAGAAGAGCCTAATCCACCATACTACCATCTACGCTATGGATGGAACTTGTGGGGTGTAACTGGCAACGAGTGTGACACCAGTGTTGAAGTCGAGAAGTATAGAGGCTAGTTTTCCCTCAAGGTCATGCCCCTGAAGGTGAGATCATGGTTAGACTCCCTCAAAGCGGGTGGGTCATGGTTATAGATTTAAACAAGTGTATAGGATGTCAGGCGTGTAGCATAGCATGCAAGGTCTTCTGGAATCTTAGAAGACCTGGGACGTATCACATATGGTGGAGAATTGTTGAGACGAGGCCTGGACGAGGCTATCCTAGAGACTGGCTTGAAAAGAAGCTAAAAGGGTTAGCACCATCTCCCGAAGACTATGAGCCCATGGTACGCTTTAACTATGAGAAGCTCTTTAGTAACCCAACTGAAGAGAAGCCACCTAAGATAATACCTTCATCAATACCTAACTACGGGCCTAACTGGGACTGGGATATAGGGAAGGGCTCAAAACCAGAGGATGCATGGTACTTCTATCTCCCACTACAGTGTATGCATTGTGATGAACCAGTATGCCTTAGAGTTTGCCCCATGCCTGGAACAGCTATTGTTAAGAGAGATGATGGTATAGTGCTTGTAAACCCAACACTCTGTGGAGGCTGTATGCAATGCGTGAAAGCATGCCCATATGCTAGGATGTTCTGGAACAGCGAGGAGAAGAGTGCAAGCAAATGCATATTCTGTGCACCATTAATCGATAATGGAGAGCCACCAATCTGTGTAAGAGTTTGCCCACAAAGAGCGATATACTTTGGCAGAATAGAAGACCCAGAAAGCCCAGTACATGTTATACTCGTAGAATATGGTGTTGGTCTACCACTCTTACCAAGCCTTATTGAGAAGTATGGTATCACACCAAGAGTCTACTACATACCCCCAGTGCTAACACCACCTAAGCCAGATGGTAGCCCTAGATACGATGAGAAGTATCTTGACATGCTATTTGGCAGCGAGTGGAGGAGAGTAAAGAGGATATTAGAGGCTGAGAGAGCTAAGGGATTAAAGTCTAAGCTAATGAGAGTGCTAACTTCGTACCCTACATGGAAGCTGTGAAGAGTTAAATAGAGATGGGCTCTTTTTCTCTCCCACTCATCCTAACGGTTTTTGAATTTAGAGCTCAACAGTTTAGGGTAAGAACATGATTTACACTAAGGAAATCGCTAAGCTAAGATCACTCGTATACTATGGTTTTTCGAGACTAGTCGATTACCCCTACGACGAGGATGTGGGTAGGTTAAGCCTTATAGCAAGAGACTTAGCAACATTGCTAGAAGCTCTAACTAGGTACTATGAGCACATTAGTAAGGCTCTTAAATACTTGAAGGAAGCTCTTACAGTATTGCCCTTGGAGCTTAAAAAGCTAGGTAGGGACGAGTTCCAAGCAGAATACGTCTCAACGTTTGAATTAGGGTTACCACAGCCACCATGCCCTCTAAGAGAAACAGCGTTCATAGACGAAGCCTTTACCATTAAGAGATTACCTGCTGGCATGATTGTTATGCCAGCTCTTATAGTGCTAGCTAGTCTAGAGGAGCATTATGGTCGAGAAGGGTTAGAGTATAATAGGTATCCTCCAGACCACCTTGTTGTTGAACTAGAGTTCATGCACTACCTCACATCTAGAGAGTGTAAATGTTTATCTGAAGGCGACTATGAGTGTCTTAGACAATTGTTATCTAGGGAAGAAGCTTTCCTAAGCAAGCATTTATCGTGGCTTAATAAGCTAAGATCATGCGTCCTAGAGAACTCTAAGCTGGCTACATATAAGCACATCATTAGCTCTCTCGCAGAGTGGGTTGAAGCCGATAAAAAGATCATAAGTGCTCAAAGAAGAGGCCTCTAGGAATAATACTCTTTAACTCCTAATAGCCTTCTCCTAACGAGCTAATAGGAGTCCATAAGATGGGTGAATGCTGCGCGGGAATAGACCTATCCGTCAAGAAGCCTAGCGGTCTCGCCATAATATGTGACAATAAGCTAGCACACCTAGAACTTATAGTTAAAGACGATGACATTCTCAGAGTCCTAAAAAGCTTTAACACACGAGTAGTTGCCATAGACGCTCCTCTCACACTACCCAGGAGAGGCTATATGAGGGTTGTAGATGTTGAAATGCATCGTAGAGGGTTTAGAGTCCTACCACCCTTATGGAGGGGGATGAAGCCTCTAACACTTAGAGGCATAGAGCTTGCTAAGAGACTGGAATCTGAGGGTATGGAGGTTATTGAGACACACCCTACAAGTGCCTTAAAGAGTAGTTATTGCGCTAGTAAAGAGGAGCTTATTGAGAAGGTCTTAGGCATTAAAGTTAGGGGAGTAACTAGTGACGAGGTTGATGCTATAATATGTGCTATAGTAGCGCTTATGTATTCGAAAGGAAGGTATACTAGTGTAAAGGCTCCTGATGGCACTATAATACTCTTACCGAGGATATGTTAAGACAAGTACTCTATGTTTAAACCCGTATCGGGATCAAAGAACATTAAATCTTCATCCCTAACAATAATGAACACTTCCTCGCCAGGAGTAGGGCTAACTGATGGTGGTGTAACAACCTTTACCCTCTCATTACCTACAAGGAGTGTCACAATGTTCTCCCTACCTAGTGTCTCAACTACATAGACTTCAGCTCTAATATGGAAGCCTGTACTTGTTAAAGGTTCTTTAACCAACTTTGCTTTCTCTGGTCTAAAGCCGATAACTAGCATACTGGTCCTCAACCTCTTGATTTTACTTGCTATGCTATGCTCTCTAATACAGTATCTCGACTTACTAACTTCTACACATACAAGCTCTTCCTCAACACTAGTAATCCTAGCTTTAAGGATGTTTGTGGGCGGTGATCCGATGAAGGTTGCTACGAAGATGCTACGTGGACGCCAATATACTTGTTCTGGTGGTGCTACCTGCTGTACAACACCATCATTTATCACAACAACTTGATCAGCCATACTCAAAGCTTCAGCTTGATCATGAGTCACATATATCGTGGTTATTTCAAGGTCTCTCTGCAACCTTTTAAGCTCACTACGTATGCTAAGCCTTAATAGTGCATCAAGATTGCTTAATGGCTCGTCTAGAAGCAATACGCTAGGCTCCTTTACGAGGGCTCTTGCAAGTGCTACACGCTGCTGTTGACCACCACTAAGTTGGCTGGGATACCTGTCAAGTAGGTGTTCAATTTTTAGGAGCCTAGCTACCTCCATAACCTTCTCATCTATCTTTCGTTTAGGGAGTCTACGTAGCCTAAGTGGAAACGCAATATTATCGTACACGGTCATGTGAGGGTATAACGCATAGTTCTGGAATACTAGTCCTACATTCCTAAGGTTTGGCGGTAGATCAGTAACGTCCTTACCATTAAAGTAGACTCTACCCGTTGTAGGCTTGTAGATACCGGCTATGATATATAGCATTGTGGTTTTACCTGAACCACTAGGCCCTAAGAGTGCTGTAAACCTTGCCTCTGGGAAAACTAGGCTAACGTCCTTTAAAGCGTATACCTTACCAAACTTCTTGGAGACCCTCTCTAGTCTCACCTCAACCATTATCCTTTAACACCTCCGGTATAGGTTTGGAGTAATAGTCTTTGAGTAAGCAAGAAGAATACTATAGTTGGTATAAGGTATAGAGTTCCAGCAGCAGCGATAACAGGTAGGTATGCGGTTTCAGTGCCCTCAGCTAATAGTGACTCTATGAAAGTCGCTAGTGTAAGTACTCCTCTAGGCTTAAGGAATACAAGCACGTATATTAAATCCTCCCAACCTGCAAGGAATGAGAATATGGCTACTGCAGCTATACCCGGACTCACAAGGGGTACTAGTATACGCCACCAAACTCTAATTCTTGAGGCACCATCGACTATGGCTGACCATTCGATTTCCCACGGTATTTGGTCGAAGAATCCCTTCATGAGCCAAATACTCATTGGTATTTCAAGTGATGCTCTAGCAACAATAGTGTACATCATAGCGTAGCATCCTTGGAAAGGCTCTGGAACAAGGTTTAGCAGCCACACGTAGATAGCAAAGACAGCTATAATCAACGCCACTCCCGGAAAGGCGTGCAATAGTATTATGAGCTGCATTAGCTTCTCTCTACCCATAAACTGCATTCTAGAGAAAGCATAGCCAGCAAGAGTACTCGACGTTGTAACAACAATAGTCACTCCTAGAGCGACTATGAGAGTATTAATAATCCATTCCCCAAGATTGTAGCCTGGCAGTTTACCAGCTGCCGGCCCTAAAGTACCATTAAGAAGCATAATCCAGTTCCAGAGACCGTACCTAGCAGAAAAGATGTCTAAGCCAGTAAGCATGTGGTCAGCAAAACTTGATAGTATAAGTAGTAGGTAGGTGGCAGCCATGGGCAGGCTTGCAAGTCCTACTGCTAGCACTAACACTAGGTTTAATCTACGGCGCTTTAGCGTCTCAACATCATAGCTTACAGGCTTAACCATGTTAGATCTCGCCCCTTGGAGGATGCATCATTTTACCAAAGCCTAGGAGGCGGAGTGTGAGGAGACCAAGGCCTATACCAACACCAACAAGTACTGTTGCAGCTGCTGCAGCAAGCCCCTGATCACTAAAGTCCTTTGCAAAGGCTTGTGTAAACACAAAAAGTGCCCAGGTACTACCCCACCACCTGTCAACGGCGCCCCACTCGACAAGCAGGAATATATGAGCGTAAGTTGTTATTAGGCTTAGAAGCTGCCAGACAGTAACAAACATTAAGTGCCAACGAAGAGACGGTATGAGCACATAGCGTATAACCTGTAGTGTAGATGCACCATCAACTCTAGCAGCTATTATCTGTTCTCGTGGTATGGTCTTAAGAGCTGAGTAGAAGATTATCATACCGTAGCTAACACCTACAAGACCATTCACATAGACTAATATCATCCAAGCACCCCATGGAAGCATGCTAAGATCAGTACCCCAGCCAATGGGCTTATCTATTACACCAAGACTATGTAGGAAGCCGTTAAGCGTGCCAGAGAAGCTGTTGAGGAAGAAATAGTACCATAAGAGTGAGTAGACAGCTATAGGGGTCATACGCGGTAGTAACCAGAGTGTTCTAAAGAAGCTTGAAGATAATTCATCCATAAAGAATGCTGCAAGAGCTAAACCCAATCCACCAAGAACGTTCACTACAAGTGTTGCAGCAACAAAGAATAGTGTTGTCAACACAACCTTATATACATCAGGGTCGTATAGGATTAAGCGTAAGAGCCTATCATAGTTATAGGATCCAATAAATGAGCCTAAGGCACTCAGATCCCAGTTCTTCATTCCCGTGAACGATATGTATATTGATAATACTAGTGGGACCAGATAGAAGACTGTTATGAGTGTTAATGATGGGCCAAGGAAAAAAGCGTAGAGAAGCCATCTTCTCTCCTTCAATACTAAGCTCCCCCTCTAAGGAAACTTCCAGCTGGATGGTATACTACCAACAATCTCTACACTACTTGATAACTCTGGATCAGCCTTGATTTTCTGCTTAATATAGTTGATTGCCTGGGCTGGTGTAAGTTCTCCGCGAAGAACCTTATCAATTGCGTCTGCTAGTATTTTAGCAAGCTTAACGTAGTATGGGTGCTTAGGTGTTAAGTGAGTATACTTTAGCATCTTTGTAGCATCAGCCAGAAATGCTATGTTTATCGGGTTTACAGTCTTCTTAACTATTGGTGCTATAGCGTTCTTGACCTCTGGGCTTAGGTTGAGCTTAAGCTCCTTTAACATGTTAATCCAAGTTGTGTTATGCAGTAGCCTTGTAGCAGCCTTTCTAACAGGTAGGTGTGCACTTATGATACTATGTATAGCATTAATATCTGGATCGCTAGCCTTAACTATGAGCAGGAAGGCTAAAGCGTGATAATACTCCTTAAGGCTATCATAGTCAGGGTTCTCATGGCCTGCGTTAGCAGCTATATACCAGACGAATGGCTGGCTTAGAGTTACAGGTTTATTGCCTAGATCGCCAGCCGGAAATAGTGTGTAGTAGAAGAAGCTTTTTACTTCACTAGCTGTTAGAGGCCTCCTCGTACCTGTCTTTGGATCTGTGTAATAGGGTTTAGTCTGCCATTCAGTCCAGTGCCAAGTACCACCGATAAATAGTAGAGTTTTACCATCAACTACTGTTGGGTGTATCTGCTTAGCCCAATCCCAGCTCATCATGTCCCTTGGCAGTAATCCCGCATCGGCAAAAGCACGCTCAGTTGCAAGCCACTTATAGATTGCCGTTACATCCACTACAAGCTTGCCGGTAGTGGTGTCGTAGAGCTTACCCCCATAAGCTAATATGAATTGTATTAGGTCTGGATGTGCTGTACCCTTACGATGTATGAGGCCCCATTGAGAGCAACCCGTCTTCTTAGCTAATAGAGCGTACTTGTAAACATCGTGCCAAGTTACCTTACCCTCTTCAATCTTTGATGCTAAGTTCTCTAGTATGTCCTTACCAGTCTTCCTCTTAATACATATTGCTACGTCAATCCTCCAGTATAATGGCCTAGCTTCAGTATCTTGAGGAACACCATAAATTCTACCCTTATACTTAACGGCGTTTAAGAGGGCGGGGTAGAAGTCGTTAAAGAGGCTAGAGTATTTCTGTGCCCATGAACT
>CAZTPV010000066.1:0-6791 GCA_964615085.1 uncultured Desulfurococcales archaeon | reverse complement strand
ATGAGTTATAAGCTTACTATGAGTCAGCGCGATGTCCTAGAAGCTCTTGTCAAACTCTACGAGAAGTATAGGAGGCTGATAAAGAGTAAGGAGATAGCAGAGATTATCGGAAGGGATGAGGGGACAGTAAGGAACATCATACTCAGCCTTAAGAGCTTAGGATTAGTTGAGTCTAAGACAGGGCCTACAGGAGGATATATGCCTACACTAAAAGCATATGAAGTCCTTAGAGGGATGATAACACACGTACCTGTTAAGCTTAGGAAGGGTGAAAAGGAGCTAGACATAACCGTAGCTGGGATAGAGCTTTTAGACATCTTTAACCCTGAAGGTGGACGAGCACTCTTAAGGGTTTATGGTAATCTAGCACAGCTTAGTATTGGAGATATAGTTAGGCTAGGCCCAACACCATACGTGAGACTTATCATTGAGGGAGAGGTAACCCACATAGACCGTGTTAGTGGTCAAGTGGGGTTAAAGATTCGTAGACTTGTAAGTATACCAAGGACGCCAGTAAAGGAGGTAGCTTCTAGGGACATACTATGGGTTACACCAGATACACCCATTAAAGAGGCTGCAAAAATACTAGCTGTTAGGAGGATCCATGGAGTACCAGTGTTCAAGGATGGGAAGCTAGTAGGCATATTCACTATGTGTGATCTAGCACGAGCAGTTACTGATGGTAAGATTGATGCTAGAGTTAGTGAGTACATGTCTACTCCAGTGTTCACAGTCAGAGAGGATGAGGATATACTGAGGGCTATAGAGCTTATGAGGAGTAAGGGTGTTGGTAGGCTAGTGGTTGTTAACGCCTCTGGGCAACCAGTAGGAATAATAACTAAGACTGATATACTTAGGTACATATCGGCTATGGTGTAGATTATACCGGTATTCTAAATACGATTACACATATCTGAAATGTATAGTACTAGTAGCTTATATTCTACGAAGAGTAGCCGCTATCAACCTTCTCTACGATGAGGATACTATCGTCTTTACCGACAACGATAACCCTACTACCAGCCTTTATAAAGCCCCTACGGCTTCTAGCTTGCCACAATTCACCTTCAACTTTAACGAATCCAATCTTATCCTCACCTATGTCGTCTACAGCATAGCCATACCTACCTATAGGTATGGGGGTGACTAGGGGCTCCTTTCTACGTGCTTGCACGAGCTTAATGACGATTATTGATGTGAGTATGGCTAGAGGTATTGTCACTGATAGTGAGATGTATATTGTCTGCTGCATGTATGTTGGAGCTATTGATGCTGGTTTCCTGAATGGCAGCATTATGATGCTTAATGCTATAAGGGCTATACCTGTATAGCCTACTATGCCGAAGCCTGGAATAACTGTTAGCTCTATGATGAGCATTATCAAGCCTATTATAAGCATTACGAGAGCTAGAGTATTAACGCTGTATCCTAAGCCGAAGAAGCTTAGTAGTATGAGTGCTATGCCTAGAGCTAGGAAGTGGATATGACCACTTAGTATTGATGCTAAGATGATGATCATGGCTATGCTCATAAGTATACTTGCTACTAATGGGTCTGAGAGTGCTTGTGCGATTTGAAGCCCTAAAGGCATCCCATAATACTCTATTCTTGGAGGCCAAGTGTAGAGCCTTACTAGGCCTATCCTCGTCTTGACAATAGTGCCGTTAACCTCTTTAAGTAGCTGCAATAGGTTCTCAGCAACATAGTTTACTGCTTTAACCTCTCTAGCTTCACTAGCCTCAAGAACGAGGTTATCGTACACAAACTTTCTTGCAAGCGTTGCGTTTCGCCCATAGAGCTTCATGCATGCCTCAACAGCCTTGTAGACTGGATTAAGTATTTTAGGCTCCTTGATAGGCGTGTAGGATCCCGTAGCTGGATTGTAGGCTACTGGCTGCATAGCACCAATCACGGTTCCAGGCTGCATTGCAGCGATATGGCTACACTCTAGTATCAGTGTTCCTGCACTTACAGCCCACGTCCCAACAACGTATGATATTACTGGTATGCTACTAGATTCTAGAGCTTCACGAACCCTAAGCGCAGCTTCCAGACTGCCTCCAGGAGTATCGAGCTCTAATACTAGGATAGCGTGTCTACGCTCTGCATAGCTTATAGCTGATGATATGTAGTCTGCTGTAGCACCACTAATAACTCCCTTAACCTGTGCAACAACTACTAAAGGTCCTACGGTACTGGCCACGTTCCTAGAGCTAGTGTAGGCTACTACAATCATGCTTGTACAACACGCTAGTACTAGCATTAGTAGCCCTATTAGCCTCTTAGACAAGCTCTCTACACGCTCCATGCTAGCTAGGAGTTTCGGTAATGGTATTAAGCCTTATGAGGAGAAGTATAGAAGGGTTAATGTATATAGTAGGGTCTCCTAAGCCTACTCTCTAAACGAGTAGGATTGGGTGGTTCATGGTTGAGTGCAAGAGTAATAGACTACGCGTTCCTACGCAACCTTGATGAATGGGTTAAAATGCAGAAGAAGATACTAGAGACGTTTAAGAATGTTGAGAAGCAGGTTGAGGAGGGTGATAGGCTAAGCCTAGTAGTAGCAACTAGAGCAGCTTTTCAACACATGCTTAGAACAATAAAAGCATTCGATAACTGGCTTCAAGACCCGATAATAATAGCTCACTTACCCAAGGAGATGCTACTAGAGGTCTGGAAGGTAATGTACGAGATCCTAGAGAAGCTACTTGAGATAGATATTAAGCATACGAGTGAGGTTAGAGGCCTCCTAGAGAAGCTTGCAAGGGAGGGTAAGCTAAACCCCCTTGTAGCAGCCGCTAAGAGTAGTAGTGAAGAGGAGGAGGCGGCTAGGAGACTCTCAACAATGATGGTTTAGCTGACCCCACTAATATTTGCTGATCATAGTGTGTAGGATCTCGCCCCACTATTCTTCTTACTATCACGCCTCTAGAGTCTCTTAACGGAGAAGATATTTGTCTCTAGTAATAACTAGACCTAATGTTGGTGGATGTTGAGCGGGCTACCGGTCCGATGGTATTATCGTGAGGAAAACGACCTCGGGGCCTGAACACCAATCAGTAACCACTTAACCCCTCTGATGTCTACTCCACAGACTGAGTAGTGATGATTATTCCTTTAGCTGAGGGGTACAAGTAGTGGTTTTGTGGGGTGCACTAGAGTGGAGTTTGATGTTAAGGTATTGAAGCTTGTTGACATGTTAAGGGAGAAGGGGTTTAGAGTTACTCCTCAAAGGCTAAGCATAGCTAGGATAATATTTGAGCAGATAAAATCCCATCCAAGCTTCACAGAGATACTGTCTAAAGCCCGAAAGGAGATCCCTGGTGTTAGTACGTCGACGGTCTACAATACTTTAAAGCTGCTAGAGGAGTTAAAGCTTGTACAAAACTTCTGTGTTGCTGGAGAAACACTGTATGATAGTCCTTACCCTCACGTAAACATCGTTGAACCTAGTGGAAGAGTTGTTGATGCCCCAGATGAAGTCTCAAGACAGGTTGTAGCTCTGCTTGAAAAATCGCTGGGCAAGAGGGTTAAAAACGTCATAGTGTACGTTGAAGACTAGTGGGCTATGTGGAGCTGTCGCCCACGCTGAGCTGTGAGGAGGTCAGCCTGGCACCGAAGCCCCTCCTACCACCTTGATGAGGGAGGGGTCAGTGCTAGGTGTTATCTTCACTATTCTGGAAGGGGTGGATTCTTCATCCCCCTAGCCCCCTTATGCTGGATAACCTATAGGCATTACTGCGACTGGGAACTCGTTGTAGCAGTCTAGCCCTAGTAGCTGGCAGAGCTCTTCATCTCTAAAAGCTCCAACGAATACTGTTGCTAATCCTAGAGCTTCACATACTATGTATAGGTTTTCTGCCGCAGTCCCAGTATCAAGTAGCACGTAGCGATAGCCTCTTGCGCAGTACCTACTTGCTGTCCTAGCATAATAGGCTGTTAGTATTATTGAGGCTGGTGCATCAGCTATAAACCATTGCTCTAGACACGCTTCTGCAAGAGCTTGGCGAAGATCACCCTCTCTTAGCAGGCATAGACTATGGCTTCTCGGATCATAGTGGTATAGTCCTGGCTTAATACCTTCAACACTGCCAGCAACAATGTAGGCTTCGACAGGCTGTAGACCACCTGCTGAGGGGTAGGCTCTTAAAGGCCAGTCATACTCGTACCCTGTAATCCCCACACTATAGGCGAGTACTGTTGATAGCTCTACAAGTCTTATAGGTTTGGGCTGGAAGCTTCTCCTACTCCTACGCCTCCTAATGGCTTCTAGAGCATCAGTACCAGATTCTCTAGGTGGTTTAGGAAGCTCTACCCTCGATAAACAACTAGTACTCTTAAACACCCCTGGGAATGGTGGGTTTGGAGCATCCATATACTCTCTAGTGCCTATCATTGTTGAGTAGTGGTATAGTGCTGCTACATCACCCCTCTTGGCAGCTTCACGAAGACCTCTACTAAGTAGTCTCCTAGCAGTACGCGATAGTTTCTCCATGAACTCTTCTAGAAGCTTGCAGGCCTCTGACGAGCTTAACACAGCTTTCACCCATCTAAGTAAGGGTAGTCTTTAGCTCTAGAAAACTATGTGTTGCCCCTAGCTTAGACCCACAGTACTACTACACGTTACCCCTAGCCTAACTTTTAATGTGGGGTTTAGCTTCATGCTACTCCTAGAGGAGTAGGCTATGGTGGAGTAGAAGCCTTGAATAAGCTGATTGTTAGAGACGTTAGCGTAGCTGTTGACGATAGGCTTGTAGTTGATAAGGCTAGCTTTGAGGCTGAAGCTGGACTCGTAACCGTTATTATGGGCCCCAATGGTGCTGGTAAGAGTAGCCTACTAGCTGCTATTGCAGGTCTACCGAGATATAGGATAGTGTCTGGCAGAATCCTAGTAGATGGGGAGGATGTAACTAGCTTACCCTGCTGGGTTAGGGCTCGAAAGGGAATAGTTTTAGCTTATCAGATGCCACCTACAGCACGCTACGTTAAGGTTGAGAGTCTTGTTAAGTGGATGTGTCGTCACTACGGCTGGAGCCTCCTAGAAGCAGTAGAGCTGGCTAAGATGATGAAGGTTGATGGGCTACTTGACAGGAGGCTATTTCAGGGGTTTAGTGGAGGCGAGAGGAAGAGGATGGAGCTATACTTAGCACTACTCCAAAAACCTAAAGTAGCGTTGCTAGATGAACCTGATAGTGGTGTTGACATAGATAGTCTTAGGATAGTTGAGAAGGCTATACTCATGATGGTTGAAAACGGCGCTATAGTAGTACTTGTAAGCCATACACCACACTTACTACACATGCTTAGAGAAAGAGGCGTTCTTGGAGAAGCATACATACTTGTAAGGGGTAGGATAGTGTTCTCTGGACCAGCGTCAAAGGTCGTGAAGATTGTGGAGGAGAGGGGGTATAATCCTTGGATGTAAGAGGATTAGATGAGCTTAGCGTCGTGAAGAGAGCTAGAGAGTTGGGGAGAAAGGCTATAGCCAAGAAGCCACCCTACGGCCCTGACATAGATGTTGAAAAGCTTATTGAAGAGCCACCAACCGGTACTAGTGGTGTTGAAGAGTTTGAGAATACCGCCTCAAGCATTGGTCTTGATCCTGCAGCAGCTTTAAAGAGAGGCTACGTACAGGTTGATGAAACTATCATACTTGAGCCAGCACTAAGAATGCTTGAATCTCATGGAGTAAGGGTTATGACTACAGGTGAGGCGTTAAAGAGGTTTGAGCTAGCTAGGAAGCTCTATTGGAGTCTTATTAGTCCTGACGAGGATAAGTATACTGGTGTAGTAGCAGCGTATTGGCGTGGACATGGATACTTCATCTACGTTCCCGATGGCGTTAGACTAAGGGAGCCAATCTATGCTTGTCTCTTCATTGCTAGGCAGGGTTACCCACAAATACTACACAACATAGTATACGTAGGTGACAACGCTGAAGTGCACTTGATAACTGGTTGTGCTACTGCACGTAGAGTTACAAGAGCACTGCACATCTCGGTTACAGAGATCTATGTGGGTAGAGGCTCAAAGCTAACCTACTCGATGATACACTCTTGGGCTCCTCAAGTCCATGTTAGGCCTCGATCAAGTGTACTAGTTGGTAGAGCCTCAAGCTACACTAGCTACTACATAGTTTTCAGTAGTGTAGCTAGTATACAACAGTATCCAAGAGTAAGACTTGAGGAGAATGCTACAGCTTCAACCATAACCATAGTTGCTGGTAGAGGAAGCTCGATATACGATCTAGGTACTGAAGCAAGCTTAGCGGGATACAATTCTAGCGCTAAAATCGTGAGTCGGCTCGTAGCATGGGATGAAGCTAAGCTTGTAAGCCGTGCTAGGATTAAAGCTCTAGCTAGGGGTAGAGGTCATATAGAGTGTAGTGGTCTACAGCTTGGGGAACGAGCAGTTATAGAGACTATTCCTGAACTATATAGTGAGGCTCCAGGTGCAGATTTAACTCATGAGGCTGCTATAGGGAGGATTGCTGAAGAGGAGCTAGAATACCTTATGGCTAGAGGTCTTAGCGAGGATGAGGCCTTAACCATGATACTTCACGGCTTCCTAGCAGTTGAAGAGCCTGGATTACCCTTAAAGGTCAAGAAGATAATAGATGCTACGGTGAGGATACTAGCTGAGAGGAGGGGTATGTAGCTAGCCTCTCACTCCAGCTATGAGAAGGTTTTACACGTGGTTGGTGTTCTACGGTAGCCCTCAATCCCCTCAAGATACTCCATGAACTCTTTTGAGCATAGTGTTGAAGTGAATTCTCTAACTTTCCCACCCAT
>CAZTPV010000065.1:0-4642 GCA_964615085.1 uncultured Desulfurococcales archaeon | reverse complement strand
TAGCTAGACAAATAATAGAGGAGAGAATGCACATAAGAAGCGAAAGCTACGAGGACATGGTTATCATCATAGAGGAGGCACACAATATTCTAAACATACCTATCTTCGAGACTATGTTTGCCGAGGCGAGGAAGTATAGAGTAGGATTCATAGCAGTAACTCAAACACCGCTAAGTATACCCGAGACAATACTGTCTAACATCAACACAATAATAATACATAAGACGAGTATTAAGGATTTAGAGAAAACTCTTGGAGCAATATCACATGAGGACAAGTTGGCTAGCGTATTGCGGGTACTGGGAAGCGATGAAGCAGTAATAATTACATCACTTCACGATACACCATCTATAGTAAGGTTCCCAGGACTATGTTAGACACTTCACAAAATTAGAAGAATAGAAAGTAGACTATGGCGCCGCCGCGGGGATTCGAACCCCGGACCGCCCGGTCTTCAGCCGGGCGCTCTCCCGCTGAGCTACGGCGGCACCCATGGTATTAAAGGTAACTATAGTTGATACCTTAAAACCTTTACCTTAAAGACACATAGAAATCCTGGATTCCTGGCAAAAGAGCTATTATTAATCTCATAACCTTTAGAGAAGGGTGGTGCCGCGGCCGGGATTTGAACCCGGGTCACGGGCTTGAAAGGCCCGCATACTTGGCCGGGCTATACTACCGCGGCGCCCCATATTGCTATTTAATTATCTCCTTTACTATTCGAGTTATTAACTCTTGCCTCAATGAAATTATAGATCAAAAACTACTTCTTAACCCTAATTGCTTCACGATACTTATATGCATCTACTAAAGCTATTAATCCAAATACTTGTGGTAAGTCTACCATAATAACTGCATGGTTATCTTTACATACCAAGTCAACCATAGGTAGCACACTTACTATCAGCTTATAGCTCTCCACATAGGCAATAAAGTATGCTATTGAAGCTAAGATAGTAAATGAATATAATATTAAACATATTTTGCGAATCATTCTACTAGGTTTGGGTGATGCAAACCTTATTATGAGTACCACTATTACCACAAATATGAGGAGTGCTACTAGAGCTTCCAGGAGGCTGACCAAGGGTATTGGAGTGTATGGATGCATGCTACATTACACCTCCATATAGCATTTTCGCTTTCATAATGGTTATCTTGAGTAGTTAAAGCATGTTTTGATTCTGAGAACTAATAGCTATGAAGAGTAGCGTTAAAAGCATACATAGTTCTTGGAGAGCTTCACCTAGATCGAACTTAACTATGATCGAAGCGTATTTAACATACTTATTGTATGCTTGAGGATCATCAAATAATGGGGGAAATAATATGACTATATTATTATGATCTTTAAGTAAACTCTTGAAGAGTTTTAATGCATCTAAACTACTAAGAGGGTCGCCTAAGCTGTGAAACAGTATCGTATACGAGGGATTAAGTGAACTAATGAATGAATCTACATCAACGTCTTTAACTGTTATAAGTGGATCCGAAGAATTAGGAGGTACTTTACCTACAGACAGCACTTGCTCCATTAACCCTATAAAACGCATATAGTGCTTGGGAATGCGGACGAAGCCTCTAAAGATTATTAGCTTATCAGACATCGTGTAAACATATACATTTAAAATACCCTTACGAGTTAAACAGTGATACAAGCTTAGAAGTAGGCAAGAATGAACAATATCCGGTCGCCCACGCCTATACCAATCTTTCAATCGCTTTAGAGCTGGAAGATGATATGTAGAATCTAGAATCATCTCTTGAGGCTTCTTTCCCCTCTTTCGTGCAAAACTTACTATGACTTGATGATGCCATATCTCTGGAGGAATTAGCTCTAAAGGCGATTCAATAAACACTAAGTGTATTTTATGGTGCGGGGGGTGGGATTTGAACCCACGCAGGCCGACGCCATCGGGTCCTGAGCCCGACCCCTTTGACCTGGCTCGGGCACCCCCGCACTCCCTCAATTAATACGAAGAAATATCCTACTCTCTTCAGGTATATAGGTGCTACTAAGTTTTTAAGTTAATTGTACATACCCTTTTGATCTCATTTACTATTATTGAAGCATTATGCTCGTTACGAACCATCCCTAGAGCTACATTAAGCGCTTTACAATAAAGCTCATTAGTAATCATACCTTTACTCACATAATCCCTCAACTTATCTAGATCAAGTAGTTTTTCACCCTTAGAGGATCGAGCTACATCTAGTTCGAGATCAATGTACCTTATAGAGTTGTTGCAGAACTCCACTGGTGTATTAATGTTGATATACGTACCTTTCAAAACACCATCCTTCGATAAGTATTTATGTACTAGCGTCCAGTCACCGATACAAAGTTTCGATTCAATAATGTCTCCTGGCTCTTTAGGCTCTTCGATACCGTCATAGATTCCCTCACTTTTAACAACACGGTGTAGAAGTATGCAGATTTTACCGTCCTCTATGCTTACACCTTTAATATGGGCTGTACCAAGACTTATTATCGTTCCATCAAGCTTTTCATGATAGATTCTTACCGTACACTGTTGTTTAATGTACTCAGCTAGTACTTCAATCATAGCTTTAAGCAACGGTTCTTCAGGAGCATCATAATTTAGAGCTTTCTCAGCGAAGTCAAGCATCTCTTGAATGTTAGTAGGATAGCATGATTTAATGTAGTGGTGTAGTCTCAACGTCTTCACTACTAGTGACCTAATGTTATCTAATGCCAACTTATCCTCAAAAGACACCTTAACTAATGCCACTAATTCACCATCACTTAAGAGCGTGGGGGAATCTACTTTCATGTTAACTAGTTCCTGAGCTTTCTGAACAAGCTCTCTTAAGTGAAGTTTAGCCTCATCCTCATTAATACACCGCACACTACTACGCCAATGAACGTGCATGTTCTTAGAAATAAACTCGCTCGCAATGCTATGAAGTTTAGCTTTTAAAGAAACTGATTTTACATGCTTGCTGAAACTAACGCCTGCATTCACGTTATCTCCTAAGGTAACAAAAGCATAATCGCCTAGTACTCTTACGCCAGGCTTAACAATAACCTCACGACTTAAACCAGGAGATACTACATAGGTTGTTACTAACCGATCTTTCTCACAAACGTCTAAGCCCTCAATAACAACTTTAACACCATTAAATTCTCCAATACATTTACCTTCCTCCATGCCAACTATCTTGACAACTATAGTGGCATGAAGAGGGAGCACCGATACGTTAAACACGCTGTACCTCAACCACTTCCTTAGAACGCTTACAATGTCTTTTACTGCCGACGAATAGCCAATTACGACAAGAGTACCTGGCTCATCACCATCCTTAACTGTTACATCAGCAGCTGTACATACCTCTGGGATATTAAACCTTGAAGCAATAATCTTTGATGGCTGTACGATTTGATAACCTTCATCCAAAAATATTTTCGTTAGTGACGTAGCGTATATACCTCTAACTCTTACTCTAATGGCTCCCAAGAGCTCCTAATCACCTTTCCGGCCTCAGATCTATAGCAATGCACGATAATGTGTTAGTCTCTTACAGTCTCAAGCAATGTTATAACATTCCATATCATTGTACGTGCATATACAGGCATATTAGGATCTTGACTAATTTCATCGAGAATACTTATAGCATTAGCCGCTCTAACTCCAGGACTAAGAGACTCATCCCTTAACTGCTTAATAGCCTCTGTAGCAGCTCTCCTAATGTTTCTTGGAACACTAGTATCATTTATAATCCTCATTAGTATCATCATAGCATGCCTTATTTTAGCTTCATTATCATACACCCTTGTCGCAGTAGCCATAATCCTCACCCCGCTAAGACCTTCAACCAAGCACCTAGTTTACATATATTAGGAGACTTTAATGACATTTACTTATATAGGAGTTTAGTTTTCGGTGTAAGCTATGTCAAAACCTACTAAAGCCGAATTAGTGAGAAAAATGGCAGACTTACTCAGAGCAGGAGCAGCTATGCTTAATGAACATTGCCCCCTCTGTGGAACACCACTCTTCAGACTCAAGAGCGGCGAAGTCATATGTCCTATTCATGGTAGAGTAGTCATTGTTAGAACTGAAACCGAGAGGAGACTTTATGAGACAACTGCAATTCTTGAAAGACTTGAAGCAAAAATAACAGATGAGTTAATGAAAGCATTAGAGCTAAATGATTTGATATCGGTACATGACAAGCTCACATCACTATTAGAGTTATTAGAGAGAGTTGAGAAGCTATTAATACTACTTAAACACAGAACAGTAAGTAGCATGCAGGAGAGAAGTACTAGTAGCTCAAAACATAGTTAGGGTTAACTCTAATACCCCTAGACAAAAGCTTATTAGCACACTTCCAGCAATACTTATCACTTTTGTTATCAACATCAAAAACGCTATTACTGAAGTTCATAACACAACGAGGAAAATCACAATGCATGAGCCCCAAGGCGTGACCTAGCTCGTGCAAAACCTCCTTTATAACTCTCCTAACATACAGGTCTAGAGAAACTGCTCTCAACCTATAAGTGTAAACAACGGCTACACCCTTACCCAAAAGGGCTTCACCAAAAACGAAGTTAAGACCATCTGAATAAGCATCAAATGAAGCAATTAGAAGGATGACATTAACCCCAAGAATA
>CAZTPV010000064.1:0-6016 GCA_964615085.1 uncultured Desulfurococcales archaeon | reverse complement strand
GGCCGAAATGGACTTCTCGAAGCTAATCTACCCTGCAATGCAGGTGGCCGATATATTCTACCTTAATGTTGATATAGCGTTGGGTGGTACCGATCAAAGGAAGGCTCACATGCTTGCAAGAGATACCGCTGAGAAACTAGGCTTCAAGAAGGTTATAGCTATTCACACACCACTCCTTACCGGCTTACAAGGCGCTTCAAGAATGGATGTTGATGAGGAGCTTCATGCCATAGAGTTTAAGATGAGTAAATCAAAGCCGGAAACAGCAATATTTGTTTACGACTCTCCCGATGACATAAAGCGGAAGATCAGGCGCGCATATTGTCCACCAAGAATAGCTAAGTACAATCCGATACTAGAGATAAACAAGTACATACTATTTCCTTCACGTAGAGACTTCAAACTAGTTATTGAGAGACCTGAAAAGTATGGAGGTACAATAGTTGTTGACAGCTATGAACAGCTTGAAAAGCTTTACGTTGAAGGTAAAATCCACCCATTAGACTTAAAGAACGCTACAGCAGAGGCCCTAATAAACCTCCTTAAACCAGTTAGAGAATACTTTACTAGAAATGAAGAGGCTAAAGAGATACTAGAAGAGCTTAGGAAAGCGCAGGTAACGAGATAAGTCATGGCAGGAATACATGCATCCAATACTATCTTCTAAAAAGTAGAACCAGTAATCCTATAAGAGGGGGTGAAAGAAATAATTGAATCAGCTAGATTAGCGAAATACGATGTTAAGTTAGATTATACCCTTCGGGAGGGTGTTAGCTAAGACAGCTAAGCTAATTGAAACGAGGTGAATAAGTTGAAGTACCTGGTGAAAGCCAAGATTGAGGTTGACGGGTTAGTTGAAAGGCATGATGTCATAGGGGCCATCTTTGGTCAAACCGAGAACCTCTTTGGAGATGAGCTCGATCTAAGAGAGCTACAAGAAAGAGGTAGAATTGGTAGAATACAGGTAGAGTTAAAGCATCAGGGAAACAAAACTGTGGGAGAGATAACGATACCTTCGAACCTTGATAGGATTGAAACAGCGATACTAGCAGCAATGGTTGAGGCAGTTGATAAAGTGGGGCCATACAGAGCTAGGATACAAGTTGTTGACATAATCGATGTTAGAGCCGAAAAGATCAGGAAGATAATTGAGCGTGCAAAGGAGATATTAAGGATATGGTCGTTAGAGAAAACACCCGATCTTAAAGAAGTCATAAGAGAGATATCTGAGTCGCTTAAACAAGCTGAAGTCATTGAATATGGCCCTGAGAGGCTACCTGCAGGACCTGATGTGGATAAGTCGGATGAGATCATCATAGTTGAGGGGAGAGCTGACGTAATTAACCTACTTAGGTACGGATACAAGAACGTTATTGCTCTAGAAGGAGCTAGAAGCAAGATACCAGAGACAATAATTAAGCTCGCTAAGGAGAAGAAGGCTATAGCCTTTGTTGATGGTGATCATGGTGGTGAACTCATACTTCGAGAGCTCCTTAGAGTAGCAGACATAGACTATGTTGCCAGAGCTCCTCCAGGTAAGGAGGTTGAGGAGCTAACTGGCAAGGAGATCGCTAAAGCCCTCAAGAACCTAATACCAGCTAAACAATACCTAGAGATGCTTGAAAAGAAGGAGAAGCGTAAGCAAGTAGTTAAGCCAGCTGTACCAGAGAGAAAAGAGGTTAAGGTTGAGCTTAAGCAGAAACCTACTGAGGAGAAAACTCAAGCTGTAGCGCAAGTGGCTAAGGAGGTTATAGAGCTGCCAGCTACAGTCCTTAAGAAAGTCTCAGAGTTGCCAGGTACTCTAGAGGCCATACTTTATGGTGAGGGCTGGAGAGAGATTAGTAGAATACCTGTGAAGGATCTCTACGTGAAACTTTCAGAGGCGGAGCCTGGTAGCATATACGCTGTGGTCTACGATGGAATAATAACGCAGAGAATACTTGACATTGCAGCTGAAAAGGGCGTGAAAGTACTAATAGCGGCTAGGATAGGTAATGTTGAGAGGAGGCCTAACGGTATTAAGCTCTTAACGTTCTCACAGATAACCTGAAACGTCTTTTAAACGTTTCTTTAGCCTATAACTCTCACATTTATGTTGAAGATTAATAGTAGTATTGTTGCAGCATAAATAGTGTACATTATAGCCCTCCTACTAGCGCCTTTAACTCTTAGTGAAAGAATGTCGTTAAGGGCGCGAGCACCATCAGTTATTATGAGGGGGGCTGCATTTAATAGTGCAAAACCATAGTTTACAGCCATACTAAATACGATAAACTCTACAACTCCTAAAACCCAGTTTGCGGGCATAACTTTAGCTAACAGTATAGGTGCATATACTATCCTTATACCTATATACTTCCTTCCTGCAGGCTTAACAACCCTAATAACCTTGTGAACACCGTTAGCGATCACACTAAAGACGTAGGTGACGGTTTTATTAACGTATTTTTCAACTGGTATTAGCTCGCTTAGAGGCTTAGACTCAACGCTAGTACCATTAACTGATAATATGATCATTCCTGGGGATAAGCCATACGTCTGTGCTGGGCTTCCAGGCTCCACTCCTACTATGAGTAACCCTACCCCATGCATATAGAGCGAGGTTAATATACCAGTAAACAAGAGTGCCAAAATGAGATTTGCTGCAACACCAGCTGAGTAGACTCTAAGTCTAGTGGATAGAGGTTTACGTGACAGATCCTCCTCATCAACCTCGACAAAGGCTGCAAACAATAGTGCTAAAACTGCTAGGAAGCCTGTTGACTTGATCTTAACGTTCTCAACCTTAGCAGCTATTGCATGACTTAGCTCATGAACTATTATGGCTATGGAGACGGCAGCTAGGATGTAGGGGAGTATTTCGATTCCGATCGTGACGCCTGGTATTAATGGTACAAAGGGTGCTGGTATACTAGCTCCAGAAGCTCTTATAAACAGGAATGAGAGCGTTACATGATAGTACTCAATTAACGAGTATACTAGTAACCCGATACAAATGGTGAAGAATATCCTAAGTATCCTACTGCCTTTAACTCTCTCAAGTGACCGGAACTCCGTAGGCAGTTTAACCACTAGCATGAAAGGATTCATCTCAAAGTTTTTCCACTTACCTCTAAACCTCATCATAATTAGTCCAAGAGTAAACCATGCTACGAGGTACAATACTAGCAGTCTAGCACCAGGTATCGTGGCTCATCCCTCAACTAGGCATGCTAGGCTTAGCTCCAGCTTTTTAACTATGACTCTCAAGCAGCCCCTCAGGGCGACCGAAAGATCCTCACAGCTTGCAGGAGAGCTCGGACAGGGATCCCATCATCATAGGAGTAATTAGAGCTTATAGTTATACTCCCATGAATCTTAACTATCACCTGGGGGCTGTTAAACGCTTATCTGAGGGCTAGGAGCTTGGTTAGGGAGAAGATTCAGCGTAAAGCTGAATATAAGGTCGTAGTTTATGATGAGCGTAGATGGCGGCTGCTTAAAGAGTTTAGACTAGAAGCTAAGAAGATTATGGAGTCACTACGAAAATTTCATCTCCACTCCATAGTTCATGGTAGTATTGCTAGAGGTGATGTAAAGCCTACAAGTGATATAGATGTCTTCATACCCTCACCAGTACCATCCTACATAGTTGAATTAGCGTTGGAGAGAGCTGGTTACAAGGTCTTTTCAAAGGTCATTATCCAAGCAACCCCCTCGAGTACCCCTAAGGCATACTTTGTCTTAGACGAGGAGGAGAAGAGGGTTGTATCCTACCCCTTAGCTAAGCTGACTAAGAGAGAGTACGAGTTCTATTACTTTGGAGGAGCATTAACCTACGACGACATTCTTAAGGATCGTAGAGTACCAGGTGTGGACAAGAGGCTAGTACTAATTGAACCCATACCTGAAGGGCATAGAGAGAGCCCTGTAATAGGTCGTGAGGACGTTGTCGCAAAGATTATTGGTGTTAGTGTTGACACAGTTAGGGAGAGGGTAAGAGTATTGTCACGTAGAGATGAGGTTGGTAGGACGGGTGTCTTTGTTAAGCTTGAGCTCGCTCCCAGTGATAGTATTGAAGAGAATGTTAGAAGGATTGCTGAACGCAATCCACACTTTAGAAGAATACTCTTTGAGCGGGGATCACCCATACTATAATGCTACTTTAAAGGCTTGAAAGCTAAGGTTTAAGTATGAGGCTAGTGTGATCGTAATGGTAAAGCTGCTCTCCTGTTATGGAGCACTACCAGTGGGATGTAGGATATGCATGGAGGGAGCTAAAGTAGTTGTATTCATTACTGGACTTTGTGATGATAAGTGTTTCTACTGTCCAGTCTCTAGGCATAAGCTTGGAAGAGACATCATGTACGTTGATGAAGAACCAGTACGGGTACTAAATGATATTATTGAGGAGTCTATTGACATTGATGCTAAGGGTGCTGGTATAACTGGTGGAGATCCACTAATAGTTTTACCTAGAACTTTAAGAGTTATTAGGGAGTTAAAGGCATCATTTGGTGATAGCTTCCACATACACCTATATACAAGTGGTCGATATGCGACACGTTTAGCTCTTAAAGAGCTGGCTCGAGCAGGCCTTGACGAGATAAGGTTTCATCCTGTGAAGGAGGAATATTGGAATGTTGTTAGGAAAGCTGTAGAGGTTATAGGTGATAAGGTTGACGTTGGTGTAGAGATCCCAATATTCCCTGATAATGTTGACAAGGTTTTCGAGAGAATTAAATGGCTTGATAGGCTTGGAGTAAGCTTCATCAACCTTAATGAGGTAGAGGTGACTCCAGACAATCTTGAAGCCATTAGGGCTCATGGCTACACTGTTATGGGTAATGTTGTAAAGGGTAGTGCTGAAGCTGGTATAGAGTTGGTTGAAAGATCTCGTAGGGAGGGTCTTAGAATAAGTGTACACTTCTGCTCGGCTAGGTTCAAGGATGTAGTACAGTTTAGGCTTAGAATGAAACGAAAAGCTATCAGGCTGGCACAGTACTACGAAGAGGTAACCAGCGATGGTACCCTCATATCGCTTAAATGTAGGGCTGAAGCTCAAACTGTTAAACTGGTTGATGAAGGCTATGGTGTTGTAAAGAAGGGTGCAGTATACTTAACGCCAAGACTTAAACATGTAGCTTCATGCAAGCTTATAGAGTATTATCCTTCTAAGAAGAGTCGCTTGATACTCTACTCTCAAGAGGAATAGGGTATCTAAGTACGGCTATTAAGCCACCTAGTAGCTTAACACGTTTACCAGCAGGTGACTCTAAGCTCGTAAAAACTATCTTTGATCTACATTCATCAGCTTTGTATAAGAGGTTGATTATACGTTGACGCTTTGATGGGTCTGGATCATGTACAATCTCATCTAGTACTAGTAGAGTATCTACAGCACACTCATTAACAGCTAGCTCAACTCTATCTAGGCTGTAGGCAACCCTATCTGGGCTTTTTGCAAGCAGTTTCTCAAACTCCTCTAAGACTTGTTCCGCAATAATACTCATAGCCTTAGATGCTATCCTTCTAACACTACCCCTCCTTAAAGCCTCATATACCCCCGCCACACCACCCATGGAGGTGTTATCAGTGTATACGCCCACCTTAACACTAGTGCTGATCCTTGAGGCAAGCTCATTCTTTAAGTGTCCTGGACCCACAACTAGTACTCCTACGGGCTTTTCCCTCTCTAAGATGCTGGCCACGTTCTTAGCAATTATTGTTAATGCTTTCTTAAGCTCCTCCTCCCTCCTAGGATCATCTTTACCTGGAAGGTTAAGGGATTCCTCAACTAGGATTCTCACTCCTTGACCTTTAACTATAGCTATTGCATACTCATCATAGTCTACTGCTACAACAAGTACTGGTGGCGCTGCACTAGCTTTCTCAAGTCTCTCAAGCATAGGTTGTGTCCAACCTCTAGGCTTTACAATTATAACCTCCTGTCCTGGGCTTATTGACAATGTATGATGTTTACCCTTCACACCAAATCTTTCCGGACCTTCAACAACTACTCCACGTACTCTAAGTC
>CAZTPV010000063.1:0-8970 GCA_964615085.1 uncultured Desulfurococcales archaeon | reverse complement strand
TAAAAGTGCTACAGCTCTACCAGAGTCGAAAACCCTCTCAACCTCACCACCCGAAAGTAGGTATGCTTGAAGGTGTGTTAGAGAAGTGTGGAGAGGCTCCATTATAGCTCCAAACACTAGCATTATAGCGAAGAAACCAGCAACTAAAGCTGCACCACCAAAGTAGTATGCTATAATTATGTCAAGACCATAGAGGATCAATGTGACTGCACTAATAGCTGGAACGTAAGCTCCTCTAGCCCATTCAGCTACTAGGCTAAGTCTAGGCCTGCTAATAACATGCCTAGCCCATGATAAGCCGAGAACTATTGCTATGAGTGGAGATAGGATAGCAGCTGCAAAGGCGCCTAGGCCTCTCAGCTCCATCATGTAGACTAAGAGTATGACTAGTACACAGTATAGAATCCTCTTAGCAAGCACTAGTAATGAAAATCTTACAGGCCTTACAACATTCAATACGCTCTTAACACTATTGAAAATAGTCACCATACTCACTGTGATCCCTGCTAGAACTGAGTAGAGGAGGCTAGCACCCATGAGGTAAGAGGCTAGGAAGCCCACCATGAAGCCTATAGTAGCGTAGCCACAGGATAGTAGGAGGTAGGTTGAGGCTGAACCCTCAACCCCTTCAGCCATGTAGCGGTAAGCCCAGAACCCAAAGATCATCATGGAGGCAGTGATATAGCTAGTAAACCTCTTAACGGTGCTCTGATAGATAGCGTAAACACCTACGTCAAGCCTCCTAACAATGATCAAGCCAGACACAAGGCTAATAGCTACAGCTAGCGAGTAGATAGCAGCTCGCAGCACAGTCGACCTAATGGCGCCCAACGCTCATCCCTAGAACTCTAACGGGATGCTGATGGGTGATCCCTCACGAGCACTCTCTAGAGCAGCCTCAACAACCACTAGTGCTCTTAAACCCTCAATACCAGGTACTAATGGTTTCTCAACACCTCTAACACAGTTTATGAAGTGTCTAAGCTCTCTCTTCAATGGCTCCTCTCTATCAACTCTAACTCTAGCCTCAACCTCCCTATCATAGTATAGTAGGTCCTGCTTAATGTAGTCTAGTTCAGCAACTGCTTTAGAGCCTACAACTGTTAGCCTTCTAAGCTTGTACGGTGTAAGCCAGTTAGTCTCAACAATACCAATAACGTTTGACTCAAACTCCAACAGTATTATAGATACATCGTCTACTCTAGCTGGGTGTAGAATGTTTCTAGTCTTAGCGTAGACTCTCAATGGCTTAAACCCCGTGATGAAGCTCATGACATCGACATCGTGTATGGCAAGATCTATGGTTACACCAACATCTCTAACTCTTGGTGGTAGAGGTCCAACACGCTTAGCATTCATCGTGACTACGTCCCCTAGGACACCTCTTCCTATAAGCTCTCTAAGCTTCATGACTGCAGGGTTAAACCTCTCTATATGGCCTACAAGTAAGATTATGTTGTTCCTTTCAGCCTCCTTAACCATCTCCATAGCCTCTCTCGTAGTGGATGCTATAGGCTTCTCAACTAGCACGTGAACACCATTACGTATAAAGTCCATGGCTACACGGTAGTGTAGGGTTGTCGGAACAGCAATACTTACAGCATCAACAACACCTATAACATCCCTGTAATCCTGATAGGGTTTACAGCCATAGATCCTACACACTTTCTCCGCTCTAGCGTAGTCTATGTCTACAGCGGCAGTAAGCTCTACTGGGACACCCTCCCTAGACAGCTCAGCATATACTCTAGCATGGTTAAAGCCCATAAAGCCTACACCAATAACAGCAACCCTAATGAGCTCCAAGCTCTCTAGCACCACGCTATCAAGCATAATCCTAGGATCTTATAGTGTTACACCAGTCCCTCCCACAATCTCGATTAAACCCTCCTTAACGAAGTCCCTTAACGCCTCAACACCCCTCCTAGGCTTAGTGCTCCATGAACACTCTCTAGGAGAGTATTGGTACCAGGGGATGGGGTATCTTATAACGCTAACTAGCCTCTCATAGACTCCTCCAAGACTCCTTACCAGCCTTGTGAACTCCTCTATAGAGGATGGCCTAACACATAGTGTAGCGTAGACTCTCTCAACCCCAGAGTATAGTGCTACAGCTGCTCTATTCAATGCTGCCAACAAGTATATTGTTTTCAGCTCATCTCTAGGCAGGATGACGAGAAACGATGTACATCCATTCCATAGTAGTGGGTGGCTATAGCCACCCATAATGGCTTTAGAGTTTACACATGTATTATGAGCTCTAACTAGTAGTCTTAAAGGTATCTTAAACCGGATATTCTCAGCACCACTAGGCATTATTATAGCTTTAGCACTCTCATAGGCGCTTAAGGGGAGCCATGGCGATGACTCATGTAATGCTAGAACAATCAATGATAATGGTAAACTAGTGCTTCTAACCTTGAAGGGCTTTGGTAGTCTAGCACGGTTAAAACCATTAATGGACTCTAAGCGCCAAACTTGAAGGCTTATAGGCTTCCCTATGGGTGTTACAGGGATCTGACTCACATAGTCTATGATCTTACATCCTGAGCGCTCTATGAGCTTTACCACCTCCTCTACTGGGGTGTAGAAGAACTTGTAGTGGCTGCATGCACTGGTAATCTCATAGGCAAGCCAAACACCTAAATCGCTAGGTACTAGACTACATTTAGCAACTACAAGGTTTACTGAGAACGCTCTTAAGTCACGTACTGGAGTAGCTCTAGGACATCTTCTAGCAAGCTCAGAGACTATAGATGCTAGCTTCTTAACACTTACTCTAGCGGCTAATGCTGCTCTAACTATACCTTTTTGCGTATGTACACTCGTTATGCTTAATGCATCTGCAACTAGTAATGATAAACCGTGGATATGCAATCTCTAGTAGACCTCATGCAGGCCACTAAACTCCTAGAGTATTGTGGTGCTTTGGGGTATAAAACTAGCCACTATAGGGGGCACTACGTAGTTAGCCTCTCCTCCACTATAGACTGCATGTAGCTAAATAGTTCAGCCAACTACGTTACCATTATAAGAGGTCTCTAAGAACTTTAGTGCACCTGGTAAAACACTGGCTAACACTATTAAGAAATGCTTTAGAGGGTGCAAACATTGTCGAAGCCTACGGAGATGTCTTCATCGGTATCGAAGACTATTGCATCAAGTAGATTCCTAGCCTTAGCTCTACTCAAAGGTAAGATTATTGAGAGAGGTGAAGCTTCAAGTATAGAGGAGCTTATCTGGAGGATCTCAAGCCTTAAGCCTGGAACATACCTTGTAACAGCATCAAGTGGAAACTACTCGTTAAGACTACTATACCGTAAGGGTAGCCTTATAGGCATAGTATCTATTGCTGGCGATGAAGTATACTATGGTGAGGAAGCGCTAGCAAAAACTATGGAGAAGGGGCCTAAGAGGCTTAAATACCTAGCCTACTTAATACCTGACGATTTCATAGACTCCATTCTAGCTGAGGAGGCTAAGAAGCCTACTAAGCCTAGACAGCCAGTAGAGACTATGAAGGTTAAGGAGCCTAAGCCCCCGGAGACAAAAGCCGTTAGCGAGATACCAGATACGTTAAGATCAACGCTAACTAGGCTAGGGCTAAGTGTTAGCAGGATAGATGCCGAGTACTCTAGTGGTAAGGTTAAAGCAGTTGTCGAGATTAACAATCCTAGAGACTTTAAACACCACGAGGTAGCATGGATGGTGGCGTCAAGCCTTTCAGAGGCTATTAAGCCTAATAGCGTTACCGTGGACGTAGTGTTAAAGGGTAAGAGGAGGACGTTTAGCTTTGAAGGTGAAAGCCTCCTAATAGCATTGATGCTCGCTAAGGCTGTTGAAACTCTTGTACCGAACAACCTACATGTTGACAGCTACCGTGTTGAATGGTCTAAGGGAACTAATGATTTAACTCTAAGGCTATTCCTTAGGAAGGTTGATGTCATACCAGCAGGTAGAAGCCTAAGGGATCTTGCTAGAGAGTGCTACGATAAGATGAAGGAGTTTTGGAGGGGTAACCTAACGCTATACCTTAGGCTTGGCAGGTTAGGGCTTGAGGAGAGATATCCATAACCCCCTTTAAGGGTATCACCAGGAGGAGGTAACTGGGGGAGGAGAGCTAGAAATGTTCATCTCAAGAGGTAGAACAGTAGCACTCTATGATGCCTCTCGTAGAAGCCTAGCAGAGGTTCTAAAAGACCATAACATACCCTACTCAAGGGTGATCTACCATGCAGCTGACGGGTCAACCTACAGCATAGAGTATGATGCTGGAGACATTAAAGCCTGCATCATGGTTACGAGAGGCGGCTCAATAGTTCAAGGAGATCCATGCCTACTAAGACTAGCAGAGCTCTTACACCAGCGTACGGGAATGATAGAGGTATTAGAGTTAACACCATCACAAGTCAAGGTTGATCTCGACTATAATCCACACTCTCTCGTCAGTGATAGAGTTAAGAGAAGCTTCATGGAGAGAGTGAAGGCTAAACCACCATCTCCACCCTCTACTACTGCAGCACCACCTACACCTAGAAGAGTAGAGCGTAAAGAGGCAGCTACTGCTCAACCACCACGAGCTACCGAGAAACCTATGCTGGTGGAGAGGGGGGTTGTAGCTCGTACTGAGCTTAGAGAAGTTGAGGAGACTCGCGAACCTGTAGGCCCTTCCCTCAAGCCTATTGAGGTTATTGAGGCTACTGGGCTAAATATTTCAGACTCCTTCGACTTCAATTTAGCTGCACGAGTGATGATTGAGGGTAGTGAGGTTCCAGCAGAGGGTGTGGAGGCTGAAAGCTGCTTAGACATAGTGACTAAAATACTACCATTAACAGCAACACTATACTTATACTGTAGTGATGGCACAAACACACTAAGAATGATTGTGAACACGGGCAAGTCCGTTATACACGCTATGACTGAAAGAGAGGGGAAAGTGTCCTTTGGCGTGAAAGCATTAGAGGATGCTAAGGCCATTAAAGCCTCAAGAATAAAGCTCTACCTCCTTGGCTCTTAGCACAGCATAGGAGAAGCTAAGGGAAACCAGCTTAAACCCCACTATCTAGTAGTGGCTTGCAAGTCTAGGGTGTAGAAGAATGCCTGTAGGCAGGAAGTATACAGCCTATAAGAGAGCTCTAGAAAAACTTGGCCTTAAACAACTAGATGTATACAGGTTTAAAGACCATGATGAAATCCGCGTCCTAACAAGAGATGGGAGAGTAGTCTTAATCAAGCTTCCTAAGAAGAGAGATGAGATGAGTGTCGACGAGTTCATAGACCATGTTAGAAAACAGTTAAAGATTTAACCCAACTTTCCTCGTAACTGCTATCCTCCTAGCACCAATAGCTATGACTATACTGCCGCTAAGAGCTAGTGTGAAGGAGGCTATGGTAAAGCTCCTACAGTATAGTATTGAGATGACTAGTAGAGCTAGAGATGCAATCCATAGTACAACGCCAACCCTAACTAAAGAGCCTTTAGGCTCACCACCTAGAGTCCACAAGCTAATAATAATCATTACCACACCAGATACAAGGAGGATTAAACCTGCAAGCCCCAACGACAGCACGAACACCAGTCCTACAATGAGGTTGTAAGATATAGCAATTGGCTCTAAAAGGATGAGTACTAGTGTAATCACATAGCCTACAAGCACTAGTATTGAGCCATATAAGCCTATAGAGTACTTCGTCTTATACATCCTAAGCCTACTAAACCCTTTAGCGAGAATAAGCATAGCAGCCATAGACACAGCTACTGAGGCTAAAACGAGAGGTATGATCCTAGGGCTATACACTCCACTCATTAGTCTCAAGGGGTTAGCTTCTAGGTTTAAGGGGGAGAGTAAGCTTACAGCATAGATGCCTAAGAGGAGTGATGCTATGAAGCCAGTAACCTTTATGATTAATGCTATGGAGATCCTATTAGCTCCCTCACACAGCTTATCCGTGGACAAGAGACTTCTCAACCTCCTCTACAACGCTACATGATCTCTACCAACCTCTCTGATAAGATTGTCAATACAACTCCTAGTCTTACAGAAAACACCTACATTACCAATCTTAACCCTTTTAAGCCCATGATCCACGAGAACCCTATAGGCTTTAACGATCTCGTTATAAGTTGGTGGTCTAAGACTACTTAGCTTGTACTCTGGGAAGAACGCTAGAAGCATTGTAGGTATGTAGGGGTCTATAGAGGCTATTAGCTCTGCAAACCCTCTCATATCCTCTAGCTCAACTAGCCCTGGTATATATAGTAACACTATCTCCAAGACTATACCCATATCGTGTATCCTAGCTGGCAGCTCTAAAATCCACTCGTTGCTAGTACCGCATAGAGCCTGATAGGTTTCAGTGCTATAAGCTTTCATGTCAAGCCATATGGAGTCTAACCCTGCACTATAGTAGGCTTCAAGATTAACTGGCGTTAATCCATAACCGTTAGTCTCTATGTGAATCCATAGGTCTGGAGCCTCCCTCTTAACAAGCTTAAAGAACCTAACGTAGAAGCTTGGATGACAGAAGAGATCACCTCCAGTTAAAGACACAATGTTCCTTGCAGGCCCAAATCCTTGAGGCGACACGGTGATCTTATCACGTGGAAGCACACCTGGGCAGTAGGGTCCTCTACCAATACCGTAAACGCAGTAGCCACAATGGGCACATAGATCTGATGCATGCCACATGGTAGCTCTATGCCTAGGCTCCCAGACTGTAACTTGTTCACGGTACTTGAGAACCTCCTTAACCAAGTCTTCTGGCGAATACCATTTACCTACAGCTCTCTGCGAGAAGTACCAACTATGACACATTGCGCATGAATGGTTACAGCAGCTTTGATATATTGAGAGATAGTCTTCAGGTCTTGATAAGACTACGTCGTATATTAGCCTCTTGACAACACCACTCTCAATCTTTAAGCCTGCACGGCATGGCGGCATGAGCCTACCATTATCCTCTACGAGGTTTCCACAAGGCTTAAACCCTTGACGAGCAAGTACACAGAAGCTCCACTCCACTTGCTTCAAAACTAGTTTAGCACCTCCACTACGTAGCCTCTTCGACTACTGTGAATACCCCCTAGACTCTCACACTATGTACACCTTATATTGGGTATCACTGCTATAGTAGCGGCTTGGTGCTAAGGCTTGGAGGCTACAAAGTGTCTTGAAATACTATTGTCGAGGAGGAGTATTCGTAGGTTTAAACCAGACCCAGTACCATTAGACTTAGTGATGAAGGCTATTGAGGTTGCGAGATACGCTCCAAGCGCTAAGAACCTCCAGCCTTGGAGGTTCATTGTGATAACTAAGCGTGAGCTCTTAGACAAGTTGGCAACAATACATGTTGGTGCAAAGCCTTTAAGGGAGGCTAAGCTAGCAGTACTTGTAGCCTCAGTCCCAGACGTTAACCCTGTAAGCCACCTAGTTGATGCAGCTCTAGCAGCTCTATACCTATGGCTAGCACTACACTGTCTAGGGCTTGGAGCAGTATGGATACAAACATTGAGAAACGTGGATGAGATTAAAGAGATACTACAGCTACCGCCAAACCTATACCCAGTAGCAATACTAGCTATAGGATGGCCTGCAGAGAAGCCTGAGCCTCCACCAAGGAGGAAACTCTCGGACATAGTGAAGATCATTTAGATTAGAAGTTGCAGCCCTAGTATCAGGGATACGATGGCTAAAACAAACCTGTACCTCCTATAGTTAAGGTAGCAGGCTATGGATGCCAGCAAATACGCTATAGCAGATAATAGCATAGCCGTACCACCTAGCTTAACAAGGCATGAGGCTACTACAGCACCACCAGCTGCAGGCCAGGTTAAGAGCAGAGCTTTAGGTTTCCTAGCAACACTCACGAGACGGGGTAATAGCAGTAGTGTAGCAAGACCATACACTATAAGATAGCATGACGATGCTAGGTAGTGCAGCAGGCCCTATCACCAGCATCGCCTAAACCTGGAACAATGAACCACTTGTCATTAAGCTTAGGGTCTACGGCTAGAAGATAGAATTCTGTTCTAGGATCCACCTCTAGAATCTTTTGAACACCATACATTGTCCCTATAATGCCAACAACTATGGTTTTCTCTGGCCTCCCACACTCCTCAACATACCTCCTAAGCACTAGTGAGATGGTTGAGCCAGTAGCTATCATGGGGTCTACTACAACGAGAACTCTACCGCAAGGGGCTTTAAAGTAGTCTAGTACAGCGTAGACTCTCTCACCCTCCTCAACTCTACGTGCTACAGCAAAACCTAGCATAGCTGTTGGATGAGCTCTTATGAAGCCCATAGCCATAGGTATAGCTGCTCTAACAACAGCTAAGACTACAAGACCACTCCTATCAACAACAATTCCATCAGCCTCAACTCCTAGAGGGGTCTTCACCTTAACGCTCCTAGCACCCATACTCTTAGAAGCCTCTACACCAAGAAGGTAGCCTGCCTCTTCAAGAAGCTGTCTAAACACGTGACAAGGCGTATCCACGCTCCTAAGCTTAGTCAAGATCTCAAGGAGATAGGGGTTGCTTACAACATGTACCCGGCTACCTGGATCCAATATAGTGCCCAGTGCAGCCCTACCCTCTCCACACAAGTATTTAACCCTAATCCCCCATGAACTCCATACACTTCTTTAACCCTAGAACACCTTACACACTAGCTCTGGATGATGCAACGCCGCCGAGCACGACCGCCGCACAGACCCCTCTTGGTGAAGAGGGAGGCTAGCTAGCTGACACCTCTCTAAAACCTCTTAGCCCTAGAGAAACATTATTCAACCCGTTCAAACCATTAGGCTAGAAGCGATGAATCCTAGTGCACTATTCTAGGCCGAGGCGACCCTTGATGGCTAGGCCTAAGCGTGTTGTGATCATGGGTGCTGGTGGTAGGGACTTCCACAACTTCAACATATATTTTCGCAACAATCCAGACTACCGTGTTGTAGCTTTCACAGCTA
>CAZTPV010000062.1:0-8475 GCA_964615085.1 uncultured Desulfurococcales archaeon | reverse complement strand
ATACACGGTTGTGACAACGACAACCTATACTATAACGAAACCCGTTGAAGTGACGACAACAAGCACCATCATGTCAACAGTCACGAAACCCGTAGTGGTTAGTAAGACTGTTGAGAAGACGAACTACGGGCTAGTAGCAGCCGTATCAATACCACTCTTCATTGCAGGCCTCGTAGCAGGCTACTTTGCTGCATCAGCTAGGAGGAGGTAGAGGCTCTAGACTAGTAGGCACTCTATCCTCATACTGTTTTAGAGGCTCCCCTCTCACCCACTAAACACTGTTAGGGGTACGGCTAGTCTTCTAGTAGTGTTGAGTGTGGGGCTGAACTAGTAGTGCTTATTGTTAGAGGGGTGCCAGTATCGTATAGCGTGCTAGAGGCTGTTGAGGCTAGTGTATCAAGTCTCTTTGGCTCAACAATAGTTAGTGTGAGACTTAATGTTGTGTCGATCGACCGTGTTGGGCTTCTAGTTCAGGATCCTAGTAGTGGGCGTCTAGTAGTCTACTGGGGGCCTAGACTAGTCTTCAACTCTACTCCAGGTAGGCTATACTGTAAGTATCATGAGGGTGTTAACGGTGTCCCATTAGAGCAGAGGTATTGTCTAAGGCCTGCGGGAGCTAGTGGGTATTGTAGCCTTCACCGTAGGTCTCCACAAGCACTATACGAGGCCTGTACACGTTATAGTCTTGAAGCCTGCATCCAAGTTGATGTTGCGTGGAGTGGTGAGGAGTACTGTGTCTACGCTCTAGACTATGGTGGTGATAAACTTAAGATCGGTATGACTAGGTGTTGGAGGCTTATTGAGAGGGCTCTAGAACAGCCACATGTTAGTATAGCTCTACTAGAGAGCTATGATAGTGCCTACAAGGCTAGAGTTAGAGAGATAGAGTTGTCAAGGAGAGCCACAGCAACTAATGGCCATGGAGTCCCCAAGTCAAGTAGGCTACTAGCATCACTATCATACTATGAGCGTAGAGGGTTAGAGGAGGCTGCTAGGAGGCTAGCAGAGATGCTCTCAAGGCTAGGGCTTCGTGGGGACTATGAAGCCTATACCATTAGGCCAGTAAACGCTAAAACTGTTGGAGTAGAGGAGCTTGTTGGAGTGAAGCTAGAGCTTGTAGGGTACTGGGCTGGACTACTAGTGTTTAGGACTAGTGGTGGTAAGCGTCTAGGCCTACCCAAGAACACTATACTCCATAGGGCTATCGGCATGAGCCTACACGACTAGCTACATGACACACTATTGTGTGGAGCCTACTCCACAACATAGTGCTCCACACCCAGCTTATATCTTGGGCTTAGACATACTAGCTTGTTACGGGGATAAGGGCTTATGCCCTCCACAGAGCCTAGTATTGATGTAATGCTTAAACTCCTCCAACACCCTGCACGTAGGACTATTATTAGGGTTCTAGGGGAGAAGGGGAGAGCCTCATACAGTGAGCTTATGAAGGCTACTGGTATAAGTGATTCAGGTACCTTTGCCTTCCATCTAAGACAGCTTGAAGGCTTTATTGTTAAGGATAGAGAGGGCTACTACAAGCTAACAGAGAGGGGATTGAAGCTCTATAGGGCACTTCTCAGTCTTGAAAACAATGCTGGTGTGGCTGGGAATCCTCCCCCTCAACAGCCTAGTGGATGCATTGTAGATGTTACTGATAAGGTCTCTTTCAGGATTACTCGTAGCCTACTAGAGTATCTTAGGTCTAGAGGCTGTAGGCTTAGAGTGATGGATGTTGCCGAGCTAGTTATTGAGGATGTTGACCCAGAGCTATTCGACACTGTCGTTGAGAGTATTAGTGACGTGGCCTTCATAACTGCTCCTAGGAAGCTTGAACCAATCCTAGTGGTTAAGACTGCTAGTGGTGATGTGATCTCAATCAAGTACTATGAGGGTAGTAGGCCTCCAAGAGCTAGGCTATCAAGCCTACTAGTAGCTCCTCTAAGGATTGTAGGTGATGTTCTTAGCAGTGTGCTTAGTAGTGCTCATCTAAGCCTTGTAAGCCTCAATGAGCCTAAGAAGCGTGTGAGGGTTAAGGGGGAGTCTAAGGCTAGGAGACTAAAGGTCATAGCTATTGGTGCTAGCTTGAGGATTAGAGGTGGTGAGGGAGCTACTGGAGTCTCCTACGATGTTACTGTAAGGGTTAGAGGAGATGAGGATACTAGTAGTGTTGCTATAGAGCGTAATGGTGTGTTAGAGTTAAGGCTTACTGATGCTAGTGGCGAGGTTACTGTTGCTAGTGGTACTACCATAGACTTGTACGCTACTGGTGCTAGGATAGAGGTTGAAGACTCTAAGCTAGACTACCTATCCATGGAGCTTACTGGTGCATCTGTTAGGCTTAGTGGTGTTGAGGCTAAGCGTTTAAGCCTCCACACTATAGGGGCTAGAGTCTCTGGCAGCCTTACCATACTTGAGGCTCTTGAAGCTAATGGGACTGGTGGACTAGTAGACCTTAGTGTTAAGGCTCCAAGAGACTCTATGCCTGTAGCTGAAGTATCATCAAACACTAGGGTTACTAGCCTCGTATCTATTGAGGTTGGTGAAGGGTTTAAGGGTGGTAGGAGAATACCCATAAGGGTTGATGGTACTGGGGTTAAAGCTGTCATTAGGGTTAACCCCTTATAGCTATCCTGTAGCTATTAGCTTTGAGGGAGAGGGGAGGGGCTTAAGCCTGGATGGCTATGATGCTCTTGTTGGGAGGGCTCTTAACGTGCTAACTGGTGCTAGCCGGGTTCTCGCCCCCTATGTTCCAACTCCACCAGCTGTACTACGTGTTTTAAGAAAGCTTGTCTCAGAGTTTAACCCTCGTGTTGTCCTTGATGCTGGTTGTGGTGAGGGTGTTGTTGCAGCTACACTCTCTAAGAGTGGCTTATACACTGTCTGTATCGAGATCTCTAGGGATAGACTTAGCACTGCAAAGACGAGTATTAGTGGTAAGGGTATAGGTGCTCTAGTAGACTTTGTTGAAGCTGATTTAACTCAGCTGGGTCTTCGTAGAGTTGATCTAGTCTATACATACCTTCTACCAGGATCAGTTGATGTTGTAGCGTCGATGTTGCCTAAGGGGTGTATTCTAGTAAGCCTTGACTACGAGTGCACTAGTTGTAGGAGGCTACTAGGAGCCCTAGATACTGGTGGCCACGTGCTGTACGTGTACATGGTCTAGAGGAAACTTATTCAAGGAACACTTGAGGCTAGGTAACTGGTGTCCTAGTCATGGATGTAATGCTTCTAGGTGGTCTTCCACGAAGTGATAGAGCTAGGAAGACTCTAAGAGCTCTTGAGGAGGGCTCTATAGGTGTTGAGGAGGCTGAGAGAACTCTTTTCGAGGAGGAGGCTCTAGCTATTGGTGCTCAGATTGGTGCTGGCTTAAGACTTGTAACTGATCCAGCACTATCATGGCATGACATGCTTAGACCCTACGCTGAGTCTTGGAGAGGTGTAACAGTTGATGGTCTTGCAAGATGGTTTGACAACAACTTCTTCTACAGGATCCCAGTATTCTACTCTAAGCCTGAGCCATCTAAGACCATACTAGCGCCTAGAGCTAGGACACTAGCCTCTAAGCTACCTAGAGGCTACAGCCTTAAAGTTACTAGTATAGGGCCTCTCACAATGGTTAAACTGTCGAGAGTCGAGCCTAGTGTTAGTGTTGATGAAGTTCTAGCTGAGGCTGCTAGGATCATTGGTGATGAGGCTAGGAGGGCTCTTGACGCTGGTGCAGTACTTGTAGAGCTTGCAGAGCCTTGGCTAGGCGATATTGACGCGAGTGTAGAGGATGCTGAGAAGCTTATGAGCCTACTAGACCACATGCCCCTGGATAGGATCGTGTTAACCATATACTATCAGCCTCCAAGAGACGATGTATGGGCTAGACTCGATAGGGTTAAGATACTACACTTAGACTATGCTGATAACCCTAAGAAGGCGCTAAAGTGTCTTGAGAGGATGTGCCCTGAAACCCTTGTGCTAGGAGTACTGGATGCTAGGAACATCTACTTAGAGCCTAGAAGCCGTGTTGAGGAGGCTATTAGAGAGGCTCGTAGGAGGTGCCGTGAGTCTAAGATCATACTCTCAACATCAAGCCCACTAGACCTAATACCCTATGTTAACGCTATCCAGAAGATGAGACACCTAGTAGAGCTTGCTGAGGTGCTTAATGAGCTATGAAGGCGCTAGTACTCTATGGAGCTTATAGGGTTAGAGTTGAGGATAGACCAGTACCAGAGGTTGAGGATGGATGGGTGCTCGTTAAGACGGAGGCTGTAGGTATATGTGGTACTGATAAAGCCTTCTACCGTGGCTCCTACACTCCACCAAAACTACCAATCATACCTGGCCACGAGGCTGTAGGCAGGGTTGTAGCTGGTCCAAGTAGCCTTGTAGGTGCTAGGATTGTGACAGAGATAAACCTTGTTGTTGACTGGAGCCACCCCTACTGTAGGATGGGGGCTTACACGCACGCTCCACCACCATACCGTATGGTTCTAGGAATAGACTTTGATGGAGCTATGGCAGAGTATTTTAAGACGAGGATTGAGGCCGTCCACGTGGTAGGGGATATGGATCCACTGAGAGCAGTATATGTTGAGCCTCTCGCAGCTGTCCTTAGAGCTCTAAGCCTTGAGCCTCCAAGACCGGGGTGGAGAGTTGCCGTTATGGGTACTGGGCCACTAGCACTACTAGCATTCCAGGTTCTTGAGAGGCATGGGTGTAGAGTAGAGGTGATAGCTAGAAGGGATTCACCTAAAAAGAAGTATTTTGAGAGGCTTGGAGCGAGGATAGTTGATCTAGAGGATGCTATAAGAAGCCGTGTAGACAGTTATGATGCTGTGTTCGAGGCTACTGGATCACCCGACGCACTAGATTACGCTGTAAGGATTACTAGGCCTCTTGGAGTAGTCTACTTGAAGTCAACACACGGTATGCCAGTAGCCTTCAACCAGACACTAGCAGTTGTTAAGGAGCTTAGAATGGTAGCTTCTAGGTGTGGCACGTTTAGAGAGTTTGAGGAGGCTATAAGGATGATTAGGGATAGGGAGGTGGATGTAGTGGTTACGAGCGTCTACCCACTAGAGGAGGGTGAGAAAGCGTTCAAGAAGAGCTTAGAGAGGAGTGAGCTAAAGGTTGTCGTAAAACCCTCCTAGGAGTCTAGCACCCTATAAACCTCTATAACAACACTACTATCCTGGATGCTGGAGGTGATGTGTTTTAGGCACTACATGGCTTAGAATGCCACCGAGGATTAAGGTGTTAGAGGCTTGCGCAGCTATAGCTGATGGCAGGGTTAAAGCTCGTGGTAACTGTGGCCTTGTAGTCTCTAGTGAGGGTGATAGGGTATACCATGTATACGTTAACGCTAGTAGAGGTGAAGCCTACAGCGACGATAATGGCACTAAGCTTAGAGGCTACGTAGGCTACCCTATTATAAGCATGCTAATGCTTCAAGGGGTACTACCCTTCGACGAGGCGATAGCTAAGGCCTTGTCTGGTATACCGTGGAGAAGGCTTAACGAGCACTACAGGAAGTATGCGCTCGTTGAGAGGGAGGTTAAGAGGATTGCTGAGTCTCGTGGAGTTCCAGCATCGAGGGTGGACGCGTATATTAGGAGTGTGCTTTCAGCGCTTTCAAGGATAAGGTTGAGGCTTGTAAGCCTACCACTAGAGTGTCTAGCTGCTAGCTACTAGCCTCCAACCAGCCTTAACAGCTATCTTCTCGACTAGAGCTCTCCTAAGCCCCTCAACACCACTCCTACCAATAGATGCTAGCTGGTGTGCAGCCTGTACTGGTATGGGTGCTAGTGAGCCTTTTGGCGTTAGTGCTAGTAGTAGGGAGCATGCTTCACCAATCCTGCTACACGGGGCTTCAACTCTAGCTGCATGAGGCCACCAGGGAGCCATTATGTATGATGTGCATATCCCTAGGCTCTCATACTCACTATATACTCCTCCCCTAAGCCTTATGGGGCCTAGCATGAAGCCTCTATACTCTTCAAGTACTGTTGTTGCGGCATCTATATCGTACCCCCTCCACCCTAGTATTGGTGCTAGTAGTCTCTCACTCCTAGGCTTCTTGACGAATCCTACTACGAGTGTTCTCCTAAACGCTTTTGAAAGCATAGTTGCTCTAAGCTTGTGGTAGCCCTTATGCCTCACTCTTGCTACACCGCCTCGGGGCTCTCTTGGGGGATCTACTAGAGGGCCATCAACAACCAGTAGTTCAGCGTGGCTTGATGCTTCTAGGAGTGCTCTAGCCTCCATAGCCATCATATCGTATTCTGCTGCTTCATCAGCATCCTCAACACCATACTCTAGAGGGTAGTAGTTTAGGTCTTCAAGCACCATCCTCCACTTAGAGTCTGGGAGCACTATAGCTACAGCTCTAAGGTAGTAGACTGCTAGGCCCCCGAGAGTTAGGAGGCGGTAGAGCCAGCCATCAACACCAGCATAGGCTTCTGGGGGTTTTAGAGCTGGTAGAGGGTTTAGTAGCCCCTGCTCTCTAGCCTTAACAGCTAGCCTCCTAGACTCCCTCCTAGCCTCTAGCAGTCTCTCTCCCAGCTTCTCTACTAGCTTGTCTAGCTTCTCTAGTAGGCTCAACAAGCTCACCACGATAGACTGTCACTAGTAGTGGGTTTGGCGTTGTGAATATCCATTCAAGTGCCTTTAGCCCTCTAAGGGTTTTTGAGGGCTCACCCACTAGAGTCACTTGAGCCCATGCTATGGTTCTAGTTGATGGCTTGTAGACTATTGCTCCAAGCATTCTTGGAGACTCAAACTCTACTACGAAGACCTCCCTATCACTCTTAGCCAACGCTGTTAACAGTGTTATGAGGCTATCAACACCAATATCCTTGGGCTTAAGCTTAGTGTTTGAGACCCTTTCTAGGAGCCCTCTTGAAGCCATGTCTACAAGTTTTCTAGCCCACTCCTCCTCACGATACTCAACTCTTATACCTAGGCTGAAGCTAGCTCTACTACTAGCTTTAGACTCTAGGCACTTCACTAGCTGTCTTACAAGAGCCTTAACGTCTAGAGGTAGCTTATGCTTATCATACTCTACAACCACTGAGACTATAGTCTTCTCGCCTTCAACATCAAGTTTGATCGTTAGCTTAGAGTCATCAAGCCTGTAGACTGCTAGTCCGTTGCCACCCCGCTCTACCCTAAGCTTTAGGATTAGTCTCCTACGTCCAAGAATACCCTTCCTCTCCACTAGTAGTATTATGCTCCCACTATTCCTCCTAGAGCCAGCTATACCTGGTAGACATGAGGCTACATCATCTATGGAGTTGATAACCTCCTCTAGAACTGGTAGTGGTATGCTAGTAGGCTCTCGATACTCTACCCTCCTCAACCTCTACACTCCTCACTAGACTACAGGCATACTCCTCCACGCTATCCTCTTGTAGTCTTTCAGCCCCCTATATCCTAGAGGTCTTATCAGATCTTTGGCTCTATGAGACCCTTCTCTATAAGCCTTATTATTATCATCCTTGCATCTCCATAGCCTAGACCTAGTCTTGAGGCTACAATCTTAGCTGCTTCACCTAAGAGTAGTTCTCTACCAGCTCTCTTAGCATCCATTATGGTTATGTATGCTTCAAGCTCGTTAGCTGATAGCACCCTCCTTGACACAATGATTTTTCTCAGCTCTTCAGCAGCTCTTCTAAGCTCTACGAGCCTTAGATAGCTATTCCCTCCCTCTGGTAGCTTAGGCTCTACACCAGCTATTTTAGCTAGAGCCTTAACCTCTACTTCAAGTCTCTCAGCCTCCTTTAACACAGCCTCTCTAGCCTTCTCAATAGCTTCTCCAAGCCTCTCAACTAGAGTTCTAGCGTTCCTAGCCACCTCATGAATTCTCGTAGCTAGAGTGTATAGCTGCTCAGTGCTTGTGGGTTTTGAAGACCTAGCCTCGTCTAGAACCCTCTTAAGCTCCTCTAAGGCTTTTAGAGCACCCTTATAGGGCTCCTCAACGCCTAGAGGTATTCTAGTCTCTAGTGCTAAGTGTACTTCAGGTTCTAGTTTCCTTAGAGCATCCCTACAATACTCTAGTGTGCTATGAGCCTCACTATAGGCTTTGTAGAAGCTTTCCACAGCCTCCTCAAGCCTATTAACTGGTTTAAGTGCCTCCTCAAGTTTAGCCTTCCATGCTGCTACTAGGTGTTCTAGCTCCTCAACACTAAGTGTTGATGGTGCTTTAACTCTCGGTATTCTTAGCTCAGCTACACTTATGCCTACAATCCTCAGCTTCTCTAGGAGTCTTTCAATCCTCTCTCTAGCCCTCCTAGCCTCTAGTAGGCTTCTCCTAACATCCTCTATAATCCTCTTCGCGTCCTCTATACGCTTGTAGAGTTTTCTAGATGGTTTAAACCCCTCACTATCAGGTTCTAGAACTCCTAGGCTTTCACCCTTAGACACTATAACCCATAGCTTGTAGTTGAAGTGTATCTGCGGCCCTCTACCAGAGATGTA
>CAZTPV010000061.1:0-4995 GCA_964615085.1 uncultured Desulfurococcales archaeon | reverse complement strand
ATAGTAGTTCTAGAGGACGAAATACTTGTAACCACCAAGCTGGAGTAGGCTAGAGATCTGGAGGTACACGAAATAGTGGGGTTAATGAGGTAGCTAAGCTGTGACTACAATACCATTAGAGTACGGCATATTTAACCTACTTAACAAGACACTACCCTTTCCTGTAGGCGGTGGATTAGCTAATGAGATCGCACTATGGATTATAGCAATAAGCTTTCTTGTGTCTACAATCATATCGATACTAGCGTACATGGGGTTAGCTCAGGGCCTACAAGTTAGGTTCCTTAAAAGAAACATTGAGGCTAGGCTAAGAGTGCTTGAATCTTACGCCATAGGTGCAAGAGACCAAGCAAAAAGATACCTTGAGTCTATAGGAGCTGAAGAGGCTGAAGACACCATAAACACTATCATAGACTACTTCAGCATAGAGCCAGTAACCATTGAGCCAACGGATATCACGAAAAGACTAGAGAGAGTCTTAAGAAGTGAAGAGGAGAGAATAGAGGGTATAGTAAGGAGAAGAGCCGCTAAGGCAGACGAAACTCAGAGGAAGATAGCAATAACGCTACTAGCCATAGCTAACGCACTAAACATTGTCTATAAGCAGGTTAGGCACCTACTCCTATGGGGCTTGAAGACAAACAACCCCTACATAATACTACAATTATGGATGCAACTACCAGTGATAATGAGAATAGCTAAAGCATACTATGATGCGACTAGGTGCATTGCGGAGCATAAACCTATTGGGGATGCAGCAGGGCCATTAGTGGCGTATAGGCTAATGAGGCAACTAAGAATGATTACCCCTCCAAGAGAAATCGCTAAAGACACACTATATAGTGTTCACGAGTATAATGGTAGAAGAGTAATCATAGTGAAAGCTAAAGGCCCAGGTAGCACTGTAGGTAAGCCCGGAGAAGCTGTAGAGAAACTAGCTAGGATATACAAGGATACACTTAGAACAATCATAACCGTAGATGCAGCACTCAAATTTGAAGGAGAGGACAGTGGGACTATTGCTGAAGGAGCAGGTGTAGCAATGGGGGATCCAGGACCAGAAAAGATAAGGATAGAGAGAGTAGCCTACCAGCTTAGAATACCCTTACACGCTATAGTCATAAAGATGAGCTTAGAGGAGGCTATTCAAACAATGAAGAAGGAGATTGCTGAGGGAGTAGAGAAGGCAGTAGAAAAGGTAAAAAGGATAATCGAGGAGGAGACAAAGCCTGGAGACACCATAATCGTAGTCGGAGTAGGTAACACGCTAGGAGTAGGGCAATAGGTGAAAAACAATCATGGATCAAACACTAGTCGTAATAATACTATCAACAATGATAATAGCTGCAGCAGTCACATTCTCAACTATACTAGCTCCATTACTTGTTAGAAGGAGAAGAACAATAACAAGAACAGTAACTGTATTAAAATGCCCCTCCTGCAACCTTGAACTAAAAAGACCATACAGAAAACCAGAATACATAGGCATGAAGACACAGGAAAAATGCCCTAAATGTGGCATGGAACTACTAGTGTACGCTATTTACGAGGAGTCGCCAAAAAGGAAAACTAGAAAAACCCAAACCCTTAAGGAGAAGGGTTAACATGGCCCGACCCGGCCATAGCGGCCGGGCAACACCCGGTCTCATTTCGAACCCGGAAGTTAAGCCGGCCGCGTTGGGGGGTCCGTGGGGTCCGCGAGGCCCCGCAGGCCCCCCAAGCCGGGATCGGGCCGTCGTCTTCTTCTCCTCTATTCTCCTGTAACTCTCCACGTAGCTCTTGATGATGCGAGGGGTCTTGTTACTGCTGATATATTCGACAGCGAGTGTACTAGTATTGGAAGTACTATGGAGTTGGTTATAGCTCTATACTATCCTGCTATAAGCCCAAGAATAAGTGCTAATGAGGCTACAGCTACTGTGCACTTTACGCTAGTTTTTAGGAAGGCTATTACGTGCATGAATCCAAAGAGTATTGCGGGGACTAGTATTGATAGTATCACTCCCACATTGTTCTCCAGTAGGTAGCCTTCAATAAGGCCTCTGAATAGTAGTTCCTCGCCTATAGGTGCGAGGACTATTAGTAGTATTGCCATTTCTAGAGGATTCTCAAAGTTTAAAGGAGGGCTACAAGTACTATCAATAAACTTGCCAATACCATAGGCTAAGATGCCTAAAGCAATACCCGAGCCTATGGCTGCTATGAGGTAGTGTAAAGGGGATTTAAGTGATCCTAGAATGCTGATATCACCCATGATATAGGCGGCTGTTAAAGCAGTAGCTATGAATAGCATTTGTGCAAAGAATGCTGGAAGAGTATTAGGCTTTTTCTTTGCTCTCACTGTTATCGATGCTACTAGGCTAGAAAGGGTGACTGCGATAGCGAAGAACGCTAGGGCGAGCAGTATTGCAAGGACAATCACTGGGTTCACCTCAACCTAGACATCTTGCATGTTAGGATTTAATTCTTTAAGCTGCTTAAAGCTGTATGGGATTCTAGCTCTTACTGGATTACCCCAAGTTGCTACGACCTTATAGACGATGTGTATGCAGTCCCCACATGGGCATAGCTCATGGTACACGAGCTTTAATCTTGAAAATGCTCGTGTAAAGCCTTTACCTAGAGGATCCTCTAGAACTGATCTACCAGCAGCGAAAATCTTTGGTGTCACTGTTACCCTAATTTCATCGAGTAGTCCTTGCCTAAGTAGGTTATATAGTGTGATGCCTCCTCCCTCAACAAGTATTGTTGATATATTGAATTCCCTTAATAGTTTCGATACTGCCTCCCTTAAGTCTAAGACACCATTGCTACATTCTCCCTCAAAGACTATTACGTTAATATTTCTGAACTCTTCTGCTCGATTACCTTTACAAGTTATTAGTATTGTTGGATACGTTTTATCACGGAATATTCTGTAGTCTGGTGTTAGTGTTAAACGTCCATCAACAACTATCCTATAGAATCTACTTGACTTGGGCTTATACCTTTTCACTAGTCTAGGGTTATCTATCTTTACGGTGTTCGCACCTACTAGTACTGCATCACACCATCCTCTAAGTAGGTAGAGTCTAGTTTTATCGTAAGTGCATGAGAGCTGGCTATACCCTGTTGAGGCTGCTATACGCCCATCAAGACTAACTGTAGAGAATGCTATTATGTATGGCCTTTGCATACTATCCCTCCTCTGGATAGTTGTGTGAGGCTGAGGTGGGGTGAATCTATTAGTCTCTAAAAGCCCTAGGGAGCTTGTTAGCGAAGTTAAACCTATTGTCCTGCCAATAGCATCTATAGAGAATCATGGCCCTCTGCCTATAGGTACAGACTACCTTATTGCGAACTGTATTACCTCTAGACTAGGAGAAGACTGTCTTTGTGCACCCATAATACCGTATAGCGTTGCTATAGAGCATCGTGGTGCCGGCTTCACCATTACAAGTTCACCTCAAGTATTCATGCTCTATCTAAGAGATGTACTACTCTCATTAACATCCATGACTACTAAGGTAATAGTTCTGTGTTTTCACGGAGGTGCACTCCACTTAGCCTATGTTGCAAGCCGACTTGTAAGATCAGCTAGACCAGAAGTGGAAATCTTAATTGTGGACTTTTGGAGTCTTGTAAGAGAGGTTTTGAGTAGGCTTGGAATAAGAGCTGATATAGCTCATGCAGGCTTCACTGAGGCAAGCATACTTGCTGCCTGCAATGAGGTTGAGTGCCATGAAGTAAGAAGCCAGGAGACCGTTAAAACCCTAGGTGCTGTAGAGGCTTCCTATATACTAAAGCCATGGATTTGGAGCGATAAGCCTGAAGCCTACAGGGTTGATAGAACTGTTGAATGCTCCAGAAGCTTAGGAGCTCGCATCATAGAAGAGATTGTCCAAGAGATTTCACGATTATGTGAAGCAATGAAGCAGCAGAATAGCTGAGAGAGGTTGAACTGAAGGCCGGGAGACCCGAGGTCATTGAACCCCCTCTATGGGGGTCTCGCCTCGGGCGTCGCGGGCTCCATAAAGTGGTTTAGTAGGTGTCGTACGGGTTTAAAAGTAAGTTGCTCAGCCGAAATCCGACACATCACTCATCAGCTTACTTTGCTCAGCATCCCCCTATTGCCGCCTAGTCACGTAGTATGTAGAGTCCTGCTCCAATCTCCTCTCCTTCCACTGGCTTCTCCTTATACACTTCTACTTTCATGTGGTGTAAGTCTTCTAGCTCGTCTTTAAAAGCACTAAGCTCTACTGGTATTAAGAGCTTAAAGCCTTCCACTCTCTCTGATAACTTCAAGTTCATTCTCTTCTTCCAAGACCATACAGCACTATTTGCTTCTATGAGAGGCTTTATACTATAGTTGTGTGAGGTCCACCACTGCTCCACTCTAGGATACTCTTGATCATGGACGCTTTTACCGTATAGCCTACGGTATATTGCATCAGTTACAAAGGGCATTATTGGTGCTAGTAATCGTAGTATAATGTCTAAGACTGTATGAAGTGTATACCACGATGCTTGTACCTGCTCTTTTGAGTAGCTTGACCTCCTCATGTAGGCTCTAGCTTTAATAGCCTCAATGTAATGAGCTGCAAACACATTCCAAGTGAAATCATAGATTAGTAGTGCTGGACGGTACACATCTAGATCGTCTATAACATACCTCTTGACTTCATTTATAAGCTTTGATGCTTCAGCTAGGAGTGCAAGATCTATAGGCTTAGGTCTTCCGGGATTAGCTGGTCTTGGGAAGCTGGAAACAAACCTAGCAATATTCCATAGCTTTGTTGCAAATAGCCTGCCAGTTCTTATTAGCTGTTCACTAAACCTATAATCATCGCCGAGCTTAGCTGCTGCAGCAGACCAGAATCTAAATGCATCAGCACCGTACTTGTTTATGTATGGTTCAGGGTCTATCACATTTCCAAGACTCTTATGCATAGCTCTACCTTTTGGGTCTAGACCCATACCGGTTATTCTAACCCATCTGAAGGCTGGCTTCCCAAG
>CAZTPV010000060.1:0-4227 GCA_964615085.1 uncultured Desulfurococcales archaeon | reverse complement strand
CTACTAATAGGCCAGACATCCTCGACCCAGCACTACTAAGACCAGGTAGATTCGATAGGCTAATCTACGTGCCACCACCAGACAAGAGGGCTAGGCTAGAGATATTCAAGATACATACTAGGAGAATGCCTCTAGCAGATGACGTTGATCTCGAGAAGCTTGCAGAGATGACTGAAGGCTATACTGGTGCAGACATAGAGGCTGTATGTCGTGAAGCAGCAATGATAGCCTTGAGGGAGGAGTTTAGAGTTAGGCCAGTGAGAATGGAGCACTTCCTCAAAGCATTGAAGATGATTCCGCCAAGCTTAACACCAGAGGATATAAAGCGCTATGAGAGGATGGCTAGAGAGCTTAAGAGAATGGTGATCTAGCAAGTGGGGGTAAAGCTAGTAACGCTAGACGTTTGGGAAACACTACTAAAGACTAGAGTAGTGATAGAGAAGACAGCTCTATGCGCTAAACCTGAGAACCCTCAAACGATCATAGAGTCTTTTTACAAGTGTTACCCAAGGCTAAGATGGGCTAGGCTTATCGGAGACATGCACCCTAGGAGGCTTGTATCCTACTCCCAAGAGCTAGTAGCAAAAACAGCTAACACACCTCTAACAAGACTCGTAGAGTGCATTGAAGAGGCATTTAGCAGTGTAGGTGTAAGCGAGGTAGCGTACCTAGACGCGTTAAACACCATACCAAGACTAGCATCAAAAGGCTACATGATAGCAGTGATAGGCAATACTGTGTTCTGGCCAAGCAGCCTTACTAGAAGCCTACTAGATAGGATTGGCTTATCAAAGTATATGAAAGCTCAAGTCTACTCCGATGAAGTAGGAGTAGTGAAGCCTGATAGAAGGATATTCCATTATACGTGTAGGCTACTCGACGCTAGTCCTAGAGAAGCAATACATGTTGGTGATAACGTTTCAGAGGATGTTGGTGGAGCACTCTCAGCAGGAATGTACGCAGCACTAGTAAGGAGGGGGAGCACTACCAGCCTAAAGGTTGTCAGAGAGGCTAGGCTAGCAGTGATACCAAGTCTTGAAAGCCTTGAAGACGCTATAAGAGCTCTCACACACTCCTAGAAAGCTCGTAGACAATATGGCCTACAATTGGTAGTAGAACCCTCTTAACCATAAGCTCTACAGCACTAGGAGAGCCAGGACAAACTACGACAAGCCTACCATGAACAATGAATGCTGTAGCTCTACTGACAAAGCCTCTAACACCAATCTCCTCTTAGGAGGCTAGTCGAAAAGCCTCACCAACACCTGGAAGCTCTCTAGATGCTAGAGCTCTTACAGCCTCAACACTAACATCTCTAGGACTAGGACCAGTACCACCAGTAACTAGTACAACCTGTGCACCCCTCTCAACAATAGCTTTAAGGACGTGATACTGTATGTAGAGTGGGTCATTACCAACAACAATAGAGTAGACTAGGCTGTGGCCAGCCTCCTCAACAATACTCTTAACGAGTGGCGTAACTTGATCACGCTTAACACCCTCTAGAACACTCTCACTAGTAACGATTAAACCCCACTTAACATGCTCAACACGAGCACTAGGCTCATGCCCCATACACACCACCAGAACTACATGATGTGGACTATAAGCTTGCTATAAGGCTCCTCCTCATAGTAGAATCTACGCTTAGCACTAGACTCTAGGAGAAGCCTACTACTAGTCACGGTAAAGTAGTCGTAGAGGAAGCCACCAGGAGTGATGACAGTGATGTACTTCTCGAACTCTAAATCCACAACACGAAGCTCAAACAAGCCAATATAGCCTTGACCGACAAACTCGATTCGAGGAGCCTCTAAAGGCTCTAAAACTCTACCAAACTCTATGACAAGCCTACACTTCCTATCATCACAAGCCTCACTATAGCCACTATAACCGCCATCAACAAGGACTAGTCTAGGCTCAAAGGATAGAAACATGTTCTTAGCCTCAATAGTCAACGTCTCACCACGAGCACAAACCTTAAGGCCTCCAGGAGGCCACCTAGCATAGACACATAACTCTCTAACCAAGACGCTAGAACACCCCATAACTAGAACCAAGCAGCCTGGAACACTAAAAGCCAGTAGCATAAACCCCATAGAGCACTGCGGAGGAGTAGAGGAGGTTGAGTAGAAAACTAGCCCTCATACTCCAAGCACTACTAGCAGTATCACCAGTAGTAGCCTACGCTACTGGGCTTACAGGTCCTAAGTCAAGAATCCTAGAGCTACTATACCTCTCATCAACCGTGGCAATGTACCTTGCAAATCGTAGAGGCAATGAAATACTATCATCAGTAGTCCTCACACTAGCACTAACATCACTACTCAAAGCACTACTACACACCCCAAGACCAGAGCTAGAAGCTCTAGGACCAGGATTCCCCAGCGGACATACAGCACTAGCAACATCATACTGGGCTCTAGTATACTACACATCACCCTCACCAGTAAACCTCGCACTAGGGCTCGTAGGAGTAGCGTTAATGGCCACTGAGAGACTACTAGAACATGCACACACACTAGCCGATGTAGTTGGAGGCATAGCTGTAGGATTAACACCCATACCAGTAATCATAGCGGCTAGAAGCTATAAGCAGGAGAGGAGAGCAGCACTACTATCAGCCATAGCTCTACCACTATCAGCGATAGCCATAGCGGAAGGCTATACACTAGCATACCTAGTCCTAGGAGCCTCCATAGCGTCAATAACCCTCTCAGAGAAGAGAGAAGCTAGGATAACAATAACATCCATAGCGTTCACGGTAACATCATCACTAGCAATACTATCACTAGCAGCCATTACGCCAAAACAACTACTAGTAGTTGTAGGAGCAGTAGGAATAGCAGCACCACCACTAATAGCATCAAGAGCATTCAAGACCTTACAAGAATACGGTGAGAGAGAAGACTCTTAAACACACTCTCATAGTTAGGCCTCTTCTTGGGATCAGCAATCCACTTGTAGCTCTTAACATCATACATCTCCCATGGAACTTGATCACGGAAGGTATATGTTATACGTTTAGCGACAGCATCAATACCCTTAAGGAACTCAGAAGCAGCATCAAGGTTATTACCGCAAGACTCTACGCAGAGCGTGGCAAGGAAGTAGTTTTCACCAACAAATAGTGATGGTATTGCAAAGTTGTAGAGTGCAGTACCATAAAACTCCTCAACACTATCCCTAGGCCCTATAACAAGATAGGTTTCATAGCCTCCACGAGCCTCAAAAATCTCAGGGAAGATGTATCTTCCACGAATATTACCAGCTCTCTCCATGCTGAAATAATATCTCCTAAACAGTTTAGGGCATAGAATATATCCTTCAGGAGGCTTAATATCAAAACGGTTCTTGAAGAGCTCCCTATAGCCACCATGAATAAAGGAGTGTAGAGTATGCCATGGTATGATCTCATGCATAGCCATAAGCATTAAGGGTATCGTAGCTGTACGAATCTCTATCGAATCAATCTTAGGAAGTCTCTCCTTCCTACTCCTACCCTTCCAGTCCTGAATACACACTTTCTTCTCAGGCTTCTTACCCTTAAGGATACTCTTCTTCTCAGCCTCAAGAGCAGCATCAATCTTCTTAACAATATCATTAGTTGTTGGAGGATAGTAGGGTGCTATAAGATCCATCGTGTCAAGGTATACAGCGTTAAACTGAGCCATAGTCTTCATCAATATCTCTTCAAGTTCATCAGCAATCTCTAGTGGTAGGTAGAATCCAACTAGGTTAACACCAGCAAAAGTCTCAACATAGAAGGCTAGCCATGGACCTCCAGGCCTCTTATCAACATCAAATAGCTTCTCCTTAATCTCCTTACCCCTCACTGTGAAGAACATGATCTTAATACCAAGATTACGATAGTCACGAATTGGTGTTGGGATCTTAATATTCGATTTAAGCTTTCTTAGAAACCTCTTTAGTGTAGGAAAACTCCTACCAGTTTCAGCACATACAGTCTCCATGCCCTCAGTAGTCCTAATATCCTTCCTGGCAAGAGCAACTAGATCCCTAAAGGTTACACCCGAATTAATAAATCGTTTATAATCCAATTCTAACTTCCCTCACCTATCCCGATCCCATGTTGTCCTAGCCTTGACTCCAGTTCTACCCCTGGTGTAAAGAGTTTGAGGAGGAAGGTAAAAGTGTTTAGGAAGAAGAGTCCTAGGAGTGGTGTTGAGGACTCCTATGGACTTATATAACCTGTTTTTTGTTCTG
>CAZTPV010000059.1:0-5516 GCA_964615085.1 uncultured Desulfurococcales archaeon | reverse complement strand
TGCATCCTCATGAGGCTCATCTCATGAGCGTTATTGTCTCCTCGGTTGCAACGATGTTTGAGCCTTCCGATTTAATTACGAGGATGTCTATACCATCTCCTGATATGGCGTCTCTCTCAATGGCTACTCTCACACTTTCTATAACCAGCTTTTTGGCTTCTTCAAGACTAAGTGTAGGCTTATATCTTGCTTCTAATATGCCTATTGCTATAGGTGCTCCAGAACCTAAAGCTGCATAGTCATCCTCAATAGTCGAGCCTAGGGGGTCCATAACATAGAGTCTACTACTACCATCTGGGTCTATTCCACCTACAAGTATCTCCGAGATAAGCGGTAAATACTTGTTAGAATAGAGTATTGTAGCTAATAACCTAGCTGCAGCTCGTATACTAATCCTCCTACCTATAGTATTTTCATAATAGTCTATTTCTGCTGCTAGAATCTTACTTATAGCCTGCATGTCAGCAAAGAGACCAGCACAAGCAATCCCAATGTAATCCTTTATTTTGAAGACCTTTTTCCCAACTCTACTAACTATGAAGCCTCCATAGCTAACCCTTTTATCAGATGCAAGTATCACGAATCCCTTACCTTTAACGCCTACTGTCGTAGCCCCAATACCATATTCTTGATAGCTTGCCATGATGCTACATCCCTCGGATTTTAAATTCCGTCTAATCAGTTATTAAACCTAGTTACTTTCACATTATTAGTTTCAGTTGCCTCTCAGGCCTTGTAGAGACGTGAGTGAGCATACAATGCACATATATCCTGGCCTAAACTACAACTTGGTGCGACCTTATGAGATACGGTACATTAACTCAAGTAGCTAACATTAAATGTCCAGCATGCGGCTCATCAAATATAGTCGTAGATTACAAAAATGGGAGTGTTGTATGTAGGTCTTGTGGCTTGGTCTTAGAGGAAAATAGTATTGTTGAATACTCAGTGACGTTTAGGGGCATTGAGATAGCTGATAGAACACCAGAAGCCAAGAGGCCTTTGGACAAATATGCAGTCAAACATAGTAAACTAAGGTTAGCTACATTAAGGAATTTAGAAAAATATTCTAAAAAGCTTAAGACACCTATAAATGAAGTGTATACTCTGCTGCTTAACATGAACTTATCAAGAGTGTCAGAGTATGTATCAATCCTAGGTGATGAATGTATAATTAAGTGTATTAGCCGACTTAAAAGTGTTGAGAAAATAGCTTTGATCAAGATGATCAAGGAATATCTAGACGGTACATACCCACTAGTATCGCTTTACAGTATAGAGTATGGTGTTGACCCAGTAAAGTTGAGGAGGGTCTTTAAAAGAGTGTTAGTGAAATGTCTTAATGCTAGATAGGGAGTAGTTAATGTTAGAATGGCTGAAAAAGCATAGTGAGAGAAGGAAAAGTTATGAGCTGGCGCTATTATTTCGTGAATTAGCCTCAAAACTCCTTAGCGCGGAGGAGATAGTAAGATTCATTGGTGAGAGGTATAAGCGGATAAAACCAGTTAAAACAACCAAGTTTTGGTGGAGAAGTTTTGAGTTACGTAGAGTGGAACTTGTTTATCAATTAGCATACAATAAGCTTAAGGATTATGCTAGAGCACCATTATCATCAGATATGGATCCATATCATAGGGAGCTTGTTCAAGCATTCGTGGGAGACGAGTATGATAGGGCTATTATCAAAGTGAGGAAGAGTCTAAAAATAATCTCAAGGCTATGGAGGGAATACTATCCACTAATATTAGCTTCACAGACCCGTGAAGAGGCTAAGAAGCTAAGGAGGGAAGCTTGTGGACGAATATTATCAGTAGTTCGTAGATTAAGGAGAAGCTTAGATGTAATACGCAAGACCGTTAATGAGCTATCAAAAACTCATGTAGTATCCGAAGGGCTTCCTGTTGTAGTAGTTGCCGGAGCACCAAATGTTGGTAAGTCTACGCTAGTTTCTATAATCTCAACAGCAAAGCCCGAAATAGCACCATACCCTTTCACGACGAAGACTATAATTGTTGGTAAGAATTTAGCCTCTACTCCACCCTACTACATAGTTGATACACCTGGAATACTTGATAAAGACCCTGTAGATTACAATGCTGTAGAACGTAAGGCCTTTGTCGCTCTAAAAGCTTTAGCTGACGTGGTAATAATTCTCGTTGATCCTACAGAGAACTGCCCACTAACCCTGGAGAGGCAATTAAGGTTAATTCAGACATTAAAACGTGAGTTTAAAGATAAAGTGAAGGGTATTATTGTAAACAAAATTGACTTAATAAACCAAGAGGAGTTAGTAAATGTAATCAACTACATTAACTCTAAGGTATCTAGTATGGTTGACTGGATACATGCAACATCATTAATTAAGGGTTACGGTGTTAATGAGCTCAAACAGCTAATATTGAGAAGCGTAAAAGAGCTGACATTATAGGTAATAGCCCTAGTGCAAACTTCTACCTACTTCGATAGCGCTACACCCTTAACTCTTAGGATAAAGGGCTTATCACTTTCACCTTTAAGGAGAGTTATAGTATCACTTCCCACTAGTATTTTAACCAGCTCAATATTTGTTTCAGCATGCAATGTAAGTTTCGCTCCTCCAACGAGGCTTTCACCGGAAGCTAGGGCTAGTAACGGTATAATCATATCGGATAAATGCCTATCAAACGCCATGCCAGTTGCTAAGTCTTCAAGGAGCTTCTTAGCAGCTTCCTCACCAACCTTCTCAGCTGGCTTACCCTTAGCTCCTAGGGAGTCACCACCAATAATACTTTCATCTGTTATGGCCCATAATACTATACCGCTTCCAGGCCCTAAATGTGGATCTCTCTCCGGATCGTAGTACTCAAGAGAAATTTTTACTGGTACATCAGGGAGTTGCGACCTAATAATCTTCTCAGCAGCTTTAGCCTGGCGTACTGATACATGTGCTGGCAATTTTACACAATGTGATAACCCTTCAATACGCTTAATGTCCCCTCTCTCAACGGCTTTAATAGGTTTTATGATCTTAGGAGGGTCATGAACACTAATTGTAACGATGCCTCCACCACGAGGGTAATGTCCACGACGTTTTAAAGTGATATTAATATCTAACCCCAGCTTTCTAAGCAGCGGTGCCAATACAAAACGAACATAATCTATGGGTGGGCTCCAAGGAACGTCAGTTCCTCCTCGTATTTCAATCTCAATGGGGTTTGGGACAAAGAAGAGTACGGGCATTAGTGCTTGAATTACAAGTGATATGCTGCCAGCAGTACCAATATCGAAGCGGAATCTTCCTCCTCTTAACTCACTTGGAATGAACTCCAAAGTCATGGACCCTAGATAAGCACCTTTGACTTTAGCATTACATATTGTTGCTACGGCCTTAACCGCGGTTAAATGCTGTCTCTGCAATCCTGGTCGGCTACGTTTAGCCCTAATATTAACTATTTTGACGGGTATACCGAGTACTGCCGCGAGACCAATGGTTGTTCTTAGAATCTGGCCTCCTCCCTCACCCATGCTACCATCTATTATAACCTCTTTAGTCATGCGAAGCAACCTCCCTTAGCCTACTAATACCATCTATACTCTCAATGAAGTCTGCTACACTAGGCTCAACAAGTTTTCGCCATGCACTATTGCCTTTAAGCATTAACTCTCTTATCCTCGTTGCTGAATATCTACTTCTATCATATTCTGGCGGAATTATAACCTCGTAGCCAGCTTCCTTGAACAATCTTACCACAAGGGGGTTTCTTGAAATTACAGCATCAAATCTAGGTACAAGAGACTCAACATGCTTAACCCAGATTGAGTTAGAGTTAATATCAGGTACGGGGATAATAATCACTCTGGAAAGGTCTATTTTCTCATCCCTTAGGGACAATCTAATCATCTCAATTCTCTCACCAGCGGTAAAAGGGTTATCTATAGTATGACTATATTGAGCCGAACCAACAACTATTATAAGCTCTTTACATAATTTAAGAGACCATTTAATAACCTCAACGTGTCCCCTGTGAATAGGTTGAAATCTTCCAACATACAAACATCTATTATACTTACGCGCTATAGCGTCCTCCAACATTTATCACCATTAACTATTTAAGACAGAGTCTTACACGGTCATTAACACTTAACCCCAACCTCTTACTAGCATCTCCCTGATTCACAGCTATCTCAATAAACCCTGCACTATTAACGTAAACAATCATATCACCTATAGCAACATCGCCAAAAGTTCGACCACATTTAGCCTCAATGTCCTTATCACCTACTATGACTCTGACTACACCATACTTACAAAGTGTACGGTAGCACTCCTTTAGTAAGCTTAAGGCTACATTTCCAAAGTGATCTATATAAATAGCTCTCGCATTAAGACATCCTTGATTATCTAATCTGCATTCATCAACTAAGCTCAATCTAATGATGTTTGATGGGTTAATTAAAGGACCTATGACATTCTCATCAATACCCATAGCCAGGTATGCTACAATGGGTGCAAAAACATCTCTTGCATGAAAAGTATGCGACTTAGCTTTAGGAAGTAGTTTAGAGGTATAGTCTATTTCTCTAACCCAAACGATTCCATCATCATTAGCTGCAGGCCATACAACACCATTGTCAGGTGCGACGAAATAATAATGTCTTGACCTAATGACAATGGCTCTTCTACTAGTACCCACACCTGGATCAACAACAACAAGGAATATTGAGTCCTTCGGAAAGTACTTATAGTATGAAAACAGTACATACGCTGCTGATACAATATTAAATGAGGGTATGTCATGGGTAAGATCTATTACAGGGATACTACCGCCAGTTATACTTGCAATAACGCCCTTGACTACGCCAACGTAAGGATCTCTACTACCAAAATCACTGAGAAAGACTATGGGTTTCACCATGCTAAGTCAGCCCCATGGCGAAGATAAACTTAGGAAGCTGATGCTATATAGCCTTTATCCAAAATTATTAAGTAGAGCATCACATACGTATAAAAGATTGTTACTCGATATCATAGGTAGGTTCAAGCTGAGAATAACATTAGATCAAGTATTGATGTTGTTCGAAGCCGTTAGAGAAGATCTTCAAAGACTTAAAGAAGTAATTCAGGTGAAGCCACAAAAGGCTATTAGAGTCAATACAACAAAAATTACTCCCATTAGACTTAAAAGACGTCTTGAAGATAAAGGTGTAGTACTAAAAGAAATCAACGATGTTCCTTATGCGTTTAGAGTACTACACTCAGATAGGAGTTTAGCTTCCTTTCATGAATATATGCTCGGGTACTACTATATACAAAGCGTATCATCACTATATCCAGTACTGGCGCTAAAACCTGAAGAGACTAGACACGGAATAATTCTAGACCTATGCTGTGGGGCTGGTGGAAAAACAACGCATATATCACAATTAGCTACAAGAATAACAGTTATAGGTATTGATAAGAACCCCAGAAAACTACGTGCTCTAAAAATTCATGTAGAAAGGTTAGGATTAACCAATATAATAGCTGTTATTGACGA
>CAZTPV010000058.1:0-3450 GCA_964615085.1 uncultured Desulfurococcales archaeon | reverse complement strand
CGTATAAGAAGATTGTAGTAGCTATTGCTAGTAGCTTGCTAAGAGTTGAAGACTACGATGCTATAGTTGATAGGCTTTCAAAGGATAAGGCTCTATGGAGGGAGTGTACCTCTAAGGCTCTTAGACTTCTAGACTACATAGGCTTCCTATCATCCTATGGTAGGCTACTAGTCCTACCAGTAACTATCGACGACCTGGTTAGAGCTATGGATATTGTGAGGGAGCACCACGTGGGCCTAAGTGATGCGGTACACTTAGCCATAGCTGTGAGATACAATATTCCTAAGATGGCTTCATTTAGTGAGGGTATTCGTAGAGCAGCTAAACACTTTGGTATAGAGGTTTTACCTTGAGCTCCTCCTCTCAGTCCTAAGCGCCTCTACTATCCTTGGCACAATCTTCTTCTCAACATACCACTCCCTAATCTTCATGGCGAGTATTAAGCCTTTAATCGCTGCTCGTAGTGCTGGGTTCCTAGTATACTTGTTCATTATCTTCAACCCCCAGGATGATGTATGGTGGAAGCATAGCCTGAGGACCTCAATATGCTCCTCCCTTAATAGGTTCTTTGTAAACCAGTCTCTATCCCTAAGCCTCCCCATGGGCACGAAGAACATTGGCACTATTAGGCTAGGGTATGGTTTGAGCCTCTCAATAAGCTCTGCAGTAGCTACAACGTCTTCTGGAGTCTCCTCTGGTAAGCCAAGTATTATTGTCGCTGCTGGTATGTATCCATCGTCAGCTAGTATCCTAAAAGCCTCCTCAACTATCTCTGGCCACTTCTCTGGAGGGTAGGGTGCTGCTTTAGCAGGCATAATCTTCTTTGCAAGCCTTGGAGACCCAGTCTCAATCCCAGTCTGGAACCCTATAAACCGGACAACATCACCATCAATCATCATGTCCGCAATCTTCTTCATTAGCTTAAACTTCTCCTCCCCAACAACAACCGTTGCTAGTGCAGCGTGGCTCCACCCAAACTCAACCTCTGGGTTCTTCCTACGAATCTCTTGAACCATTTCATGCAGCTTTAACACTGCTTCAGGGTTGGGTATGACTCCATGAGCTCCATAGAGTGGTACGTCCTCGCTATGGAGTAGTATTTGCTTGATACCAGCGTTTATGTTTACCATTATCTCTCTCCTAATAAGGTCTAATGGTATGTGTCTGAGAGGTCTTAGTGTAACACTACAGAACTTACAGCCTCTAGGACACCCTCTCATAATCTCTACAAGCCCGTTAACGCTTGGAGCTTTAATAGCTGGTATACGCTCTAGAGGTGGCGCATCCTTAGCGGCTACACTAATGTATTTTGGAGGTTTACCACCACTCATTATGATCTCTGCAACCTCTACAACAGCATCCTCGCCTTCACCCTCAATAATAGTGTCTACAGGCCACTTCTCAAGCGCCTTAGGCTCGTAAAGCCACTGCCATGCTGAGGGCCCACCTATTATGATCTTCAAACCATACTTCCTCTTAGCCTCCCATATCTCGGGCTGGCTTATCAGGTCTATGAACATCTTCCTATTCACTGGCTCCTTGTTTGTTATAAGCCACCACTCACTACTCGGTGGACACAAGCCAAAGAAATCGTGATGGCCTATTAGTAGTGCTTTAGCTCTCTTCAGGTAGGGCCAAATGTAGTCTGGGTCTATTATAGCTGCCTTAAACCCAGCATCTATTAGCGCTGCTTCAACCTTCCTAAGACCGTATGGCGCTACGTAGGGCCTACCATACTCGTCGACTCTAATTCTCGGACATGCTATCCACAACCAAACCCTCTCCGGGACAATAACGGCAGGGCTTGTTGTGAGAAACCCTATGAACTCCTTGTGGTGGTGATCAGTCATCATACTCCTATCAACGGTTATCACGAAGTCAACGTCTAAGAGTTTTCGTGGACTAAGCTTCCTATGATAAGGCATGCCCAACCCTCAATTAACCAGGCGGGTACGTGTACACCTATAAAACGGGCTCCATAAATCACGTTATAGGGGTTTATTGGAGGGTGTTTAGAGGAGTTCTACACCTAGTCCTATCACTACTACTATCACCACCATTACCGAGAGCGTATAGGATGCTAGGCTTAAGGGTTAAGGCTTCACCAGGAGTCTTCGACCCATATGCTAGTAGGACTAGTATTCTCCTAGCGAGAGTAGCTATGACTATAGCCTGTAAGCTAAAGCCTAGACTATGCCTAGAACCCTACAGTGGTACTGGGCTAGCTGCACTAGTAATGAGCCTAGCTGGATGCAGCTACACTATAGCATCAGACCTAGACTCCAGAGCTGTAGAGTGTAGTTGGCAAAACGCTAAGAGTAATAAGCTAGACCACATCATAGATGTTGCTCAAGCTCCTAACTTAAGCTATGTGAGGAGGACTAGCTCTCTAACACTAGTAGCGGCAAACCCACCCTATAAGGAGTGTAGGAGAGTAGGTCCAAGCGACCCAGTATGCGCTGGAGAGAATGGTGAGCTCCTAGACTTATTTCGTAGGCAAGCACTAAGCATCTTAGCTAAAGGCGTAGTAGTCTACACTTCGCAACACCCTCTTGAGGAGAGGCATGTAGGCTACAAGATCACCCCCATAGAAACCATATACTTAAACCTGGTGTTGAGGAGGTAGTAGTAGAGCATGTAGCTGGGATACTAGCGTGAACCACTATAGCTATATTAGCTCCTCACAAACACCTAGTGGCTGTTTGGGCTGATGAATGTAGCCTGCACCGAGTGGTGTGGAGCCTCGATCCCACCTGACCCCCTCACCTAGTGAGGTGTAGCGTGTATTGTCTAAGAGATATGCTGTTCTCATTGGTGTTGACGGCCTCCCAGTAACAGCTATAGCTAGAGGTTTTGAGGAGGGGTTAATGCCCTTCCTACGCTGGCTCGTCTACAAGGGCTATAGGATTTCTAGGCTGTACTCGCCACTACCCTTCACTCTTCCAGCATGGACCTCAATCTCTACTGGCGTATGGCCTAACAAGCATGGTGTCTACGACTTCCTCGTACCCCTACCTGGTTCTCCACCAAGACTACTAACTAGGTGGGATGTTGAATACCCCTTCATAGGCGAGATGCTAGCAGCTCATGGTGTTCCAAGTGTCAGCCTCTGGGTCCCCCTCTCATACCCTCCACTGACACGTAGGAGTGACTGTGTTGTAGTCTCTAGCTGGATTAGGCCTCGTATTGAGGGTTGGCCTAGCTGGGTTGGCGAGAAGATTTCGAGGATACTCTCTCGTAGTGGTCCACCAACAAGGCCTTTAAGTGTTGATGAGTACCTTGAACAACTCTGTGAGGGTCTTGAACGTAGACTTGAAGCCATAGAGTACTGCTATCATAGGCTTAACTGGAGGCTCTTCTACCTAGTAGTACCTGAGACAGATTGGGCTTTCCATAAGGCCTTCAACCAGATTGTCTATGGTAGCCTCTCCAACCCCTTGAGGAAGCTGT
>CAZTPV010000057.1:0-8896 GCA_964615085.1 uncultured Desulfurococcales archaeon | reverse complement strand
TGGGATAGATGAAGCCTACCATATGGTTGTTAAGGCTTATAGAAGAATTTTCATCACGTCTAAGATGTTGTCAAAGCTGATTAAGATGGTTGATAAGGCTTACTCTACGAGCTCAAACCAGTTAGAGGAACTCTATAATACTTCACGTAGGCTAGCCCTAACAATACTTCATCTTGATGAGGCCTACTCAAAAACCTATAGTAGTCTAGCTAACATGTCGTATAGGGTTAAGAAGCTAAGTGCTAGTCTTAAAAATGCAAGCTACAATGCTACACGTATTCTTGCTTTAGGATGGTGGAATGTAACTAGATCAATATACTTCTTTGAAGAGTGTAAAGGCAATTTCACTTGCTATAAGAAGCTAACAAGTATAAGCATTAACGGTAAGAAGCTTCCAGCACTACCCTACAAGACTGTAGTGATGCTATCATATGCTTTATCCAAGCTCATTAGGGAAGGGTATGACTATGACCACGCATGCCTACTGCTAGTCTTCAAGCAATTGTATAGTAGGGCTCCTAAGCAAGCTAGACTACCACTTGAACTAGCCTTTAAAGCTCTCAATGAGAGTCTATCAGCCTACGAGACTAGACTCAACACTAAGAGCATAGCACAGCTTACACTTTCAAAGTATGATCCAACTATAGCTCAGTTAAAACTACTATCAATATCAACATTAATTGCAGAATACTCTAAGCAGATCATAGATAGGGAAGTCTACAAGTTAATTACCAGCAAGATAGCAAAGGAGTTAGTTAGTAAAGGGCTGCCAGCAAAATATGCTGAAACTCTAGCAGTGCAAGCGTATAGTGGACATATTGATAAAACACTTGTCCTCCAGGTGATCGCAGCTAAACTTCCCTTAAAGCTTCGTAGTGTTTTAATTAAAGCTATTAGTATGTATGACCCTAATGCTACGGGAGCTCTAGTTACTAGTAGAGGGAAGCTAGTAAATGCAACACTAGCTGTTTTAAGCCATATGCTACCCATGAAGATTCCAGCTCAAGTGCTGAGAACAGTAACTATGTATGCTGTCTATGGAAAGCCAGTATCCTATGTGAGGAGTCTAGCGTTAAGTCTTATCGAGGAGAACCTTAGATCTAGAATGCCTAGTGCTCCGGTTAAACCAGAGGAGATTATAAAAGTGGTTAAACTCTATGATCCAAAGGCTACTGGCCAACTAGTATACAACGAGAGTAGGCTCGTTGACGCCATATACACATTAATTGCATCATTTATGGGTAAGTACAAAGCTCCTGGAGGAGTAAATGTAAGTGTTGATAGAAGTGTTCTTAGGGAAATAATACTAATGGGTGTTGAAGGTGTTGGTGAAGACAAGATCTACACTATTGCTCAGCAACAGATAATCAGTATGGTTGAAAGGAAGTATGGTAGTAGAGCAGTAAGCCTAGCTAGGTTAGTCTTCAGCTATGACCCATTAGCATGGGGCTACTTGGTTAATGATACTAGGGCTGTTGAATCAGTCATCATGGATACGATAATCTCTAGGTACCCCAATGCGAGCTTGAGAGTAGTTAGAGTCCTTGAGGACTACTCTCTTGGACTTACATCAAGAGATGTACTTCGGAAGCTCTGCCTAAACCTCACTACCTCTAAGCTAGTAGAAGCGATGTCAAGAACGTCATCAATAGCTATTAACACTACAGCGGCTAAGGTGCTTATAGAGAAGATTCTAGAAAGGTATGACCCTAATGCCAATGCTACAATTTATGGTAATAAGACTCTCTCCTACCTAGCAGCTATAGAGTTTCTTAAGAGCCTTGCACCCAACATAACTAAGGTTGTTAATTTAGAGGATCTACTACCTGTACTCAAAGGCTTAAAACCTGTTAGCGAGTATGCTAGACAGCTCTTCTATAAGCATGCTATGGAGATGGTTTCAGAGAAGCTTTCAGAGATACCTAAAGAGTTTAGAAGCTATGTCTATGACTTAATAGTGTTTGTTCGCGACCATGGCCCAGGGATACCAGATACCATGGTGTGGAAGAAGATTAGAGACATTATGGTTGAGATTGCTTTGAAGAAGGCTAGCATAGAGTATCATGGCTATAAGATTAGTGGTAAAGTCCTAGTGAGGATTGTGGATGAAGCATTGAAGTACGCTAGAGGACTTGAGTCTAGGAGTAAGGCTATCAATAGAATAGTAAGCTTAATGCTTAAGAGCATCATTGGAGACCTAATTAGTAAGGTTAAGGGGTTCCTTGTCGGGAAGAATCTAGACTCATTCCTAATAATGTACAAGCCTTGCGGCAAAACGGATGATGAACGTTATCATAATAGTTTAGAGGCTAAAAGTATTATCGTTAGTGAGCTTGCTAACTATATACCAGGTCTAAAACTTTCATCAGCTAGTGGTGATCCAAGAGTCTACTGGACCGGCGTGTACGCTCTTCATGGAGAGCTTAAGGTTAGTGGTGAGGAGGAGGCTAAGAGGATTAGCATGATAAGTGAAGTTGCAGTACCAATAGTATTATTGATTATTCTTGGGAGCTTACTAGCAGTATTCCTACCATACCTTGGTGTATTGATGGGTGTCGTAGTGGGAGGCGCTATAGTATACCTACTCGCCGTTCTAGGTGTTGCTGAAGTCTATAGCTATACTAGAACGATAATGATTACTACTTGCCTAGGCTTAGGAGCAGACTACGCTGGATACATTGTCTATAGGTTTAGAGAAGAGTATGCAAAATACAATGACGCTAGAAAGGCCGTAGAGGAGGCAGTTAAGAGAGCTGGTCCAGCAGTCATTGCTAGTGCATTAACCGTTATGATAGGGTTTGGAAGCCTAGCCTTAGGCTACGAGTTCCCCTTCCTCAAGAGCTTTGGTACAACTCTACCAGTTGCTGTTGGCGTAACAGCTTTAGCTTGTCTTACACTAGTGCCTGCTATTCTAGCCATAACGGGTGGGTCACGTATCTTCTGGTGGCCGAGAAGGCCTCGTAAACCTAAAGCTGAAGCTAAGAGCAGAGTTTCACTAGCTTTATCGAGGAGGGGTAAGATCATAGTGGTTGTGTTTAGCTTTATCCTCGTGCTATCCATTATAGCGGCACCAGGTATAGCTGTAACACATGACATAAGGATAATGATGCCATCTTCATCACCAGTAGTACGCTCCTTTGATGTTCTTTCAGAGAAGCTTAGCCCGGGAATCGTATACCCAATATACGTTGTTGTTGAGCTTCCACATAAAGCTTGGAGTGCAAGTGGCTTAGAGCTCATCGAATCACTGTCCAAGAGTATAGAGAAGCTTAATGGTGTATCAATGATCCTAGGACCTACAAGACCTTATGGTAAGCCTCCTCAAGAGCTAAACTTAACGAGGCTTGCTGAGGAGGGTGGTAAGAGGTTTGTTAAGGGTAACCTAGCATACCTCCAAGTAGTCCTAGGTGTTAACCCCTACTCGTCTAAAGCCCTAAACCTAGTTAAGAAGATAAGAAGCTTATGTGAGAGCTTTAAGGCTCATGGCGTTAAGATATACGTTGGTGGTATGCCTGCAGTCTCCTACGATCTTGGAATGTTGATAGATAAGCTATTTTGGCATCGAGTACTACCTGCAGCTATAGTGTTAATGATTATTGCTTTCAGCATAGTCTTTGGCTCCCCAGTACCAGCCTTTATAGCAATAGCTGTAGTGGTATTCTCTGCAGTAGCATCCATAGAGCTTACATCCTTGTTCTCCACGAGCGTGTATGGCAAGCCTATACTATGGTTCCTTCCAGAAATGGTGTTCACAGTGATAATGGGTGTCGGGATGGACTATAACAGCTTCTACCTTGCTAGAGCAAGAGAGGAATGTCTCTTAAACGGCTATTGTGGAGCTGAAGGCACGGCTAGGGCATCAGCACTAGTAGGCCTCTTCATCATAGGTTTAGCATGTGTACTCATAGCAGCGTACTCGTCACTTCTAACAGCAGCATCAGTGGGAATGAAGCAGATGGGGCTATCCCTACTACTAGGTGTAGCATTTGCATCAACACTTGCAAGCTATCTCGCTACACCACCAATAGTAGCGGCACTAGGTCGTAGAGCATGGTGGCCTAAGAAACCTATACAGGGGGCTTAGAGGATGGTGTTACAAATGGGAACTCAACTATTTTTCCCTCATAACATTTACCCCTATGCTCAACTACAACCCTTAAGCCTATAAGCGCGTGGCTAGGCTTAACATATGCTTGTGCTATACTCCTTTTTAGCACTGGACTAAAAGCTCCACTAGTAATATAGCCCACTTGTTCATCAAGTACAAGGATTTTATCGCCACTCCTAGGCACTATTCTAACTCTCTTAGCCATCTTAATGCCCACACGCACCATTCTTGCCCCCCTCTTGAAAGCCTCCATGAGGGCTTCATAGCCTATAAAGCCACCCTTCTTAGGCCCTGGCTGTAGAACCCACCAATACCTTGCATCAATAGGGGTTATGTCCTCGTTTATCTCGTGGCCATAAAGGACATAGCCCATCTCCATCCTCAGACTATCCCTAGCAGCTAGTCCACAGAGTCTTACCCCCTTGTCATGAAGGTATCTTAGTATCTTTTCACCACAGTCTAGAGGGCCTATAATTTCAAACCCATCTTCACCAGTCCACCCACTCCTAGATATAAGGCACATTTTGCAATCTAGCTCCTCTAAATATACATCCCTGACAAATTTTAGCAGCTTAAGGCTGGAGGGGTCAGGTCTAGGCTTCAACATTTTAAGCGCTTTAAGGGAGTCTGGGCCCTGAATAGCTATAAGCACGCTATCCATGGTCTTATCCTCTACCCTAACAGAAAGGCTTAACTTAGCTGACCAGTACTCTAGCCAGTTCAACACCTTCTCTATGTTAATGGCGTTACAAACTATAAGCCATTGGTCGCTACTAAGCCTATACAGCATCACATCATCCTTAAACCCAGCCCTCTCATTAAGAAATGCCGTAGGTCCAGCCATTTCGCCTACATCAACCCCAAGCTCTCTGGGAACAAGGTAGTCTAATAGCCTAATGGAATCAGCACCACTAACCAGAATACGTCCCATATGACTTAAGTCAAAGATGCCAACAGATGACCTAACAGCCATATGCTCTTCAATAACACTACCGTAGTTTATGGGGGCCTCCCAGCCTGCAAACTCCCCAAATAATGCACCCAAATCCTTATGGACTTCATACAAGGGTATGCGTTTAGTCAATTCCGGCCTACCTCTCCTAGCTCAGAGAGAAAGCCACCTAGATAAACCCTATACCTCTAAACTACTAGCCAGTAGGGGCCACACCGAGGGGGGCCGGGTAGCGCATAGACCTTGCCTACCCGGCTTACAGTACCTAATAACCCTCGGTGTGGCCTCCTCCCCTCTCCCTTCAGAGTTGAGTATTTATTCTCCGTACATGGCTAATCATAGGAGAGAAGAGGATAAAGACTCTAAACCAGGGGTGTGAATCGTGATAATTGGTGTTGTTAGTGATACACATGATAATATAGCGTTTACCAGGTATGCTGTTAGAATGCTTCTTGATAGGGGTGCAGAGCTTTTCATTCATGCTGGCGATATAATAGCGCCATTTACTCTAAGGGTTATGTGGAGGGAAGGTGTGAAGAGGCTAATAGCCGTGTACGGCAATAATTGTGGTGAGAAGCTAGGGCTAGAGAATACTGCTAGGAGACTAGGATTCGAGATTCATGAACCTCCCTTAGTACTTGAGCTAGGAGGCCGTAGGATACTCGTTATGCATGGTTCTGGCCCGGCTGAACACACGATAAGAGTTGCAGAAGCCTTGGCAGCAAGTGGTAAGTTTGATGTCGTAATATATGGTCATACCCATAAACCTGATGTTAGAAGGATTGGTAATACACTACTGCTAAATCCTGGAGAAGTATGTGCCTATTTAACTGGTAAGGCTACAGCCGCAATACTTGACCTTGAAAAGCTTGAAGCAAGTATCATAGAGGTTGTAAGTGCATCAGATGACGCTAGAGTCTAGAGGTTTATGTGTCAGTAAGGCCGGGTATCGCCATCGCTGTGGCTCAGGAGGTAGCCAAAGTACATCATCCAATATTATTAGGCCTCAACAAGCTAGCTTATAAAGGAGACCTATCATTGATAAGACTAACGGGATTTAGAGTAGACTACTGTGAGCTAAGAGGTGTTGATGCTTTGTCTAGGAAGCTTAGACTTATACGTAGGCTTCAAAGACACTTAGCTAAACACCCTAACGATAAGAATGCTCGTGAGATACTACAAGCACTGCTTGAAGGCAGGTATAGGTGGAAGGGAAGGAGCTTAGTGATTCTGCCTAAAGAGGAGACTGAAGCTAAAGCTAGTGAGGGAAAGAGCTAGACTAGAGTTAGTATTGGTATGTCTAGACTATAAGCGTATTTTTCGGCGTCAACATCGCAAGTGTATGACGCGAGTACTGGTACTACCTCGTGATCAGGATAAGCCTCTCCCACTTCTCCTGCTAAGTCAATAACTCTATCAACATCATTAACACGTAGATGGCGCTTAGCGTAGAGGATGAAGACTCTGTCAAGAGACACTATAATGGCTATAGCACTCCATAAATCCTTTGAATAGAATACTACTATATCCTTGACCTCGTCACCTTCAAGCTCTAATCCAACTTTAAAGACATATAAGAGCCATTGTAGAGTCGATACGAAGTTATATGGTGTAACTTCATCCTCTACATCGATTGTTTTAAGAGCTTCAGCAATACTTGAAGCTACTGTAGAGTTTATTGTTAATTCCATAGCATTCCACCCCACTATAGTGCTTGCTGCTAGGATTAGGATTTCTGGCACAAGACCTAGTAGCACAAGACACTATACAGGTTCAACTGCTAGATTGTGGGGAGAGCATAATACTTCTAAGACTCTCCCTAGTTAAGAGGAATTATAGGTGAGTAGTCTAAGCTACTTCGTATAGGTGTGTAGAGGATATCTACCCAGGAGGTGTGGTGTAATGGTTGAGCGTGTGAAGACAGGAATACCTGGTATGGATGAATTACTTAATGGTGGTATACCTAAGAGGAATATTGTTCTTCTAAGTGGAGGTCCAGGTACTGGTAAGACAATATTCAGTCAACAATACCTATGGAATGGGCTACAGAATGGTGAACCAGGAATCTATGTTGCTTTAGAGGAACATCCAGTACAAGTTAGAATTAACATGTCTCAATTCGGATGGGACGTAAGACCCTATGAGCGTGAAGGAACCTTTGCAATTATTGACGCGTTTACAGGTGGTATTGGTGAGGCTGCAAAGCGTGAGAGGTACGTGGTAAGAGATCCTACTGATGTTGGACTGCTAATAGACACGCTTAGAGAAGCTATTAGGGATATCAAGGCGCAGAGATGCGTCATAGACTCTGTATCAACGCTTTACCTAACCAAGCCTAGTGTAGCTAGAAGTGTAGTCATGATGCTTAAGAGAGTTCTAAGTGGTTTAGGCTGTACAAGTATACTTGTAAGCCAGGTATCAGTTACTGAGAGAGGTTTTGGAGGCCCTGGAGTAGAGCATGCAGCTGATGGCATTATAAGACTAGACCTTGACGAGATTGAAGGTGAGCTTAAGAGAAGCCTAATCATCTGGAAGATGAGAGGCACAAAGCATAGTATGAGGAGACATCCATTCGAGATAACGGATAAGGGAATAGTAGTTTACCATAACAAGGTGCTTAGAATCACTCGTAGAGGAATATTTGAAGAGACAGTAAGCTAATAGAACGTAGCATTAACTTAATAACAGTAGTACAGCTAGGGTATGGTGTAGCATATTGACTAAAACTAATGAGCCTAATGCTAAGGACATAATTAGGGTTACACTTGAAAGTCTAGGTTTTAGGGTTCGTGAGGAGAAAGGCATCATACCTCCTGACGCTAAATGGGTTTTAGAAGTCTCAACCCCCCACCCTCTTAACCTCAAGCTTAGAGTTGCTGAGCTAAAATCTGAGGTCGTAGTATTTGGTATTGCTATAGTATTATCGGAAGAGCATATGAGAGCCTACATGGAGCTTGATGAAAGTTCTAAACTTAGACTTGCCTCAAGGCTCTTACTTGAGATGTTAAAGGTATGCCCCTTCTGTAGGGTTAGCATGCAGCCTAGTGTAAACAATGTTAAAACTATAGTTGTTGAAGTCCATCATTATCCCTCCAGAAGCCTTAATGAGACTCTAGTAGCAGATTACATCCATAGGCTTGTAAACGTCTTCTTCGCTGTTAATGCTGTACTCTGGGATAGGTTCCCATTACCTTCAGCATCAAGTAGGGAGGGACAGATATTCATGTAGTCCTAGGAGGAATTAGTGTATTGTCTCTAAGCAGTATTATTGGTGCTGCTATAGCTCTTGGACTAATACTCTTTACCGCTAAGCTCCTTGAAGGTGTTTTCGAGCATATAGGCTTACCCTCGTATGTTGGGGCAATAATTGCTGGCCTTACTATTGGACCTTCACTCCTAAACCTCGTCGACGTAGCGAGTCTGTCAAGACTACAATTAATCTTAACTTTAGGCATAGTATTCACATTATTCTTAGCGGGTTGTGAAGAGTTTTCAAATCCGGCGCTCTTAAAGTACACTAGTAGGGAAATTATATACACGATACTATTGTTTATAGCCTCAGTAGCCTCAGTATACTCTTTCTCACGTTTAGTGCTTGGCCTAAGAGCTGTTGAAGCGGCGGTTTTAGGTATTTCTCTTGCAATGGTTTCATTGGGGCCCTTAACTAAGATCGCTGTAAGACTTGATCCTGTAAGGTCAATTATTGTCATGAGGATTGGCCTTCTAACAGAGGTTGTCGGAATAGTATTATATACCTATGTTGTTCATGGCTTTAGTCTAAGCCTACTCGTATACATGGTTCTTGCAGTTCTTGGAGTAATACTATTTGGTAGAAT
>CAZTPV010000056.1:0-7451 GCA_964615085.1 uncultured Desulfurococcales archaeon | reverse complement strand
AAGCCTTTTAACAATTCTCTGTCCTCTGCCTCCCCCTCCTCGACTAGCCTTTATAATTGCAGGTAGGCCCACTCTCTCTATACAGTTGGTCAAGTCTCTTACGCTGCTAGCTACGCACCACTTAGGGGTAGGTATGCCGGTTTCATCAGCCATAATCTTAGCTTTAAGCTTATCTCCAAGAACCATCATTGCTTTAGGATTAGGTCCAGCCCATGCTATACCCATCCTTAAAACCTCTTTAGCAAACTCTGGTACCTCAGCCAGAAAGCCATAGCCTGGATGAACTACATCAACATTAGCTTTCAGTGCCACTGAGACTATATCATCTATGCACATGTATGAGCTAACTCTGTAAACCTCCTTGCACACCCTAAGATGTGGAGCACCTAGATCATCCTCAGCTACAATGCATACAACCTTCCAGCCCTTACGTACAGCAGTTCTTCTTATCCTTTCGACAACCTCACCCCTATTAGCTACTAGCACTCTTAATGTCAAGGTGAGATAGCACCGTACCTTACCACAACGTGTACTATGCATTATGGCGTTGATGGGGGTATTTAATGGAGGTGACTAAGGCGTATGCATGGTAGAATGCTCGTCTATAGTCGAGACATACTACTCTATACATGGCGCTCAGTGGAGGTGCTTGCTAGTGCACTATTAAAAAGGTTCATACTCGTAGACGTAGTCCCATCAACAATGGACTATCCTAAACACTATCACTATGATATCCCCTACGACGTTATGAGCGTGCAGGCACTCTATCAGACAAGAGGTAGAGGTCGTACCGGACCCTGGTTAAGCCCTAAAGGTGGACTCTGGCTATCCTTTAAAATACCTAAAATGTACGGTATTGTTTTAGACATACCATTGTTTCAAGCATCCATAGCTTTAATGTTAGCCTACCTCATATCCCAGAGATACAACGTGAAAGTTGGTGTCGTCTGGCCTAATGATATCGTTTATTGGCCTAAAAAGCTAGGTGGAGTGCTTGTAGAAGCTACGAAAAACAACATCATTATTGGTGTAGGCATTAACCTAAATAATGAACCTCCGTTAGACCTTGCTACAAGTTTAAGCTACATTACTGGTACACGGATAGATATGGATGAAGCGAGAAAGCTGACTATCTCTGCATTAGCATACTCCTTATCGATTAGAGGTATACCAAGCTTTTTACTGCAAGACTATGATTGCACGATTAATAAGCGTATCATAGTGGCAACTGAGGAAGGAGATGTTTACGGTTTATCTTTAGGCGTAAATAATCAGGGAAGATTAGTAGTGAGAACTAGCACTGGAGTTAAAGTAGTTGAATGTTGTAGTGTTAAGGCTCTCGAAGGACTTGCTTATAAGCCATTGAATACTTAAACTCCCTAGTAGTACATTAGGTACATGGGATGTGGAACTTTTCGGGGAGAGGGACCGCTCTCAACCATATTCTAGGGATGACTGAGCGGTTACCCAGCCGAATAACGATGATAATACCATTAGTACTGGATTACCTTCTTCTTAATCTTCTAGTTCTATACAAGTGGTGTTACGTGTAGAGTTAATGTTAGGGGAGTGCTAAGTGGGTTTAGGAGTTAAGGAGCGAACACTAGAGTTTTTATCAAATTACGGTGATAAAGGCTATGTGGTTCTTAAGGCGGCAGTAGAATGTGCTTTATCTACACGTAAGGGTGAAGTTCGATTAGGTGACTTCAATTATCGTGGTATAGTTCAAAGACTAAGGCTAATGGGTATAGAGTATAATCCATCAATGATTCTTAGAATCCTTGAACGTGATTACGGTATCATAGAAACCACGTATAGGTCTCAAAACCAGCATTGGTGGAAGTTCTTGTCCATAGATGATGTAATTGAAGCTCTCAGAGAGTATGAAGAGGGTATAATAGTCGGCGAGGAAGACTATAACGATATAGATCCTGAAGTAGAAGTGCTGAGGATACAGATAGCAGCACTAGCACCCCAAGAGCTTGAAGAGAAGCTTAGAAGGCTTGCATCAAAACCAATCCTATCAAGGTACGAGAGGAAGGTCTTCGAGCAAATAGCTTTTAAGTATTTGACTAAGGTCGGTATGCTACTTAAAAAAGCAATGAGGTATCAAGATGAACTTCAAGAGGAAATAGCACAGCTTGTTAGAGTGTTAAAGCTAGCCGCGAAGATTGCAAATAAGCTTAGCATCAGCTATAAGCAGGCTAGTAGAGTGCTTGAAGGTGTAGCCAAACTAGGAAGTGGAGAGAAAGTCTTGAAGTTCTAGCGAGGAAATTGTATCTCTTCTCGGCACCCCATTCTCATCCCATCCCCTAAGCTCATAATATGTAGTTAGCATTCTATTAAAGGAATCCATGTCTAGTTTGGCTCCTTTTAGAGGCCCTCTTGTCAATGGCCTCTTAAACCATTTTAGAGGTGGCTGATCCAGTTTACGACTCCAAAACCCGTACTCCCTAATCCAGTATAGTCTAATCGCTGTATATATTCTATCAGCTATCCTAAATACGTCGTTGAGAGTTAGAGATAATCCTAATACTTTTAAGGCGTTCAAGTAGTAACGTAGATCTAAGCCTAGTTCAACCCATGGAAATCTACAAACTATCAATGATTCGAAGAAGCCTCCTCTAATCCTTTGAAGCTCAATAACCTTCCTTACCTTCTCTTCATCGTAGCTAAATCTATTATATCTTATCTCCCACGCAATAATCCAAGCATCTTTATGGTGTGCACCTATTGGTGAGGTTGCATATGCTAAAGCCATTCCTGGTGCAGCGTGGCAATCGTAAGCTGATACTTCAAGGCCCTTAACGTGCATAGCATCTTCATACTCCCCTAGTAGCATTGAGAGGTATCTAACTCCTTTACTAGCATGAACGCCTATTCCGCGAGCATTAATTATATCATACACTAGCTCTCTTATAGCTTTGACATCTCCCCAAGAAACGTTTAATCCTTGTATAGTTTTCTTCTCAGTAGCCTCAATGAGGTATGCTACGACTGAGCCTAAGCTAATAGAATCAACTCCATAGGTATCAGCTAGTCGGTTAAGCATAGCTGCGTCTTCAAGACGAAATATGCCTAGATTCGGTCCTAGCATAGCAATATTCTCATAGTCTAATTCAACTGGATAGCCTTCAACATCTAGTATCCAATGTCCACAGGGCATGTTACAGTATGGGCATCCAGCTCTCCTAAACTCTAAGCTACTCAGCCTCCTAGAGGCTAAGCTACTAATGTCATCTATGTATGCTTCATTAAAGTTCATTACGGGAAGAACATAATTACTGTTTGCCCACTCTATAGTTGATAAAGTTCCACATCTAAGCCACTCCCTATAGTTTGGTGCATTTGCTATTTGCTTGTAAGCCTCTGAAGCGAGTTTTTTAAATTCTGAAGGCAGTCTAGGCTCCTGAGGACTCTCACTATAGACGACTATAGCTTTAAGCTTCTTACTAGCTAGTACACATCCTAATCCTGGTCGTCCACCACTCCTACCTTCACTACCCATAATTGTTGAGTATAAAACTCCCTTCTCAGCTGCTGGACCTACCACAAGGCAGCCTGCATCACTACCATAGCTTACTCTTAAAGCTCTCAATGTATCCGGTATGGTTTTACCCCAGAGATTCTCGGCATCTTCAAGATACACGCCCTTATCGCTTATGACGAGTATTGAAGGTTTTTTAGTAGCGCCAGTTAAGACTATTGCATCAAGATTTAGTAGCCTCATATGCCATGCTATTATACCGCCTAGACTGCCATCGCCATACCCATTAGTTAACGGGCTCTTAGAAGCTACTAGTACTCGACAACTACCAGGGAAGGGTAAGCCAGTAAGAGGGCCTATGCTTATGATGAAGGGGTTTTCAGGTGATAGTGGATTTACGTGCTTGGGTGTTAAGTCCCATAATAGTTTTACAGCTAGTCCACGTCCTCCCAGCAACTTCCTTGCTACACTTCCATCGTACTTAGCTACTCGCGAAGCACCTCTACTAAGATCTACATACAATATTCTTTTAGACCAAGCAGTCAACTTGGGACTCCACGGGTACTAGGTGGCGTGCATATTGATAAGACTTACTGTTTTAGGTAAAAGTTAGTATTTCTCCTATCAACGTAGTACTAGTCTTGGGTGTATTTTCTTGGAAGAAGAGGCTAGAGCTAAGACCGCTATAAGAATACCGGTATTCGTTATAGCAGACTGGGATGCTGATGGTGCTACTGCAGCAGCAATGATATATTATGCTCAGAAGTTTAAGGGCATTTATCCAATTAGAGGCAAGGTGGAAGTAGGGTTAGCGCCAAGTGGGCCTAGAGGTTTTACTGATACACTAAAGGAATTCCTAATCCAGTATTGTTGTCCTAAAGTTCTCGTCGTACTAGACATACCATTCACGGATAAAGTGTATACAACACTGCTTGAGTTTTCGAGGACATGTAAGGATAGTAGAATAGTGTATATAGACCACCACTACTCAACCATGTACTCATCAATAAAACTCTACAAGCTTACAGAAGAGGTTTATTTAGGACATAAGCCTACAGCAATACTTACCTACAATCTTCTGAGAAGTGTAGGGCTAAGAAAACTAACACCAAGGTTAGAGGCTTTTATGAATGCTGTAGGTGTCTTAGAGAAGGGAGGTATTAAACGTGGTGAACTCGACGAGATAGTACGTATAGCTGCCTCTATATCGAAGGCTAGCACCGTTCTAAGGGATAAGGAGCTTTGGATTAAATTAGTTAAATGGTTGTCCTCGCCGCTTCCAGAGCAATCACCCGTAAGTATTGAGACAATAAACAGAGTGCTTGAGATCGCAGCTAAGTCCGATAAAGAGCTAGAGGAGAAGGCTAAAGAGTTAGCTTTCTCAGCCAGGAGAATTGGGTTCATAAAGTTCATTGATGCTAGAAGGAAGTGGAAGGGTCGTGGAGCATCAGCACTTGCATCAAAACTCTACAAGGTTCTAAGACAACCAATAGCACTTCTAACTGAGAGAGATGATGGAGTTAAACTATTAATTATAAGGTCTAAGGGTGCTTCAGCGTACCGCATAGCTACTGGACTCCTAAGTGAGGGGATAGCTGAGAATATTGGAGGCCATTCAAGCTTAGCTGTTGTACGATTAAAGGATGGTGTATAACTAAGCGAGCTTGAGAGAGCGTTAAGGAAACTTAGCTTTGAGGCTGAGAGACCTAAACCTCGGCAAGGTGTCCGTTCATCACTACTGAGTCAGTGGAGGCGCATCAGTCCTCATAGCTCACTAGATAGAAAGAAAGAGTAAGCCTAAATAGACTCACTATGCTTCCCTACAAAATCTGCTTGCTAGCCTGGTCTTTGAACCTCTATAGTTCTTATTACTGTTGCTGCTAGGTGCTCTGGCTTAGTATACCATTTATCGTAGGTATATTTCTTTCCACCAAAAGTCAGTTCTACAATCTCTCCTCGATCATTAATATTCATGATAGTCTTTCCCGATTTCATAACCTTTAATGTTGAGCCTACCGTCATTACTTGGTAGCCTAAGGAGGTTAGTTTAGGCTTAATTATCTCCTTAAGCTTAGATAGGTACTCGCTAGCCACTTTCTGGCACCCATCACCACATTAGTGGTTTCCACTCTTAAAAATTGCCCTTCAGACCCGTTATTCTCTAGTTAAAAACCTATTAGAGTATTTATACGGTTCCTATACTCTTTTATCATACCCGTCGAGAGAGGATCTATACCTCTTATCTTTGATGCCTCAAGACTCACATACGCTGCAAATAGAGTCCCCCAAGCCAGCTTCTGTAGTAGTGTTGACCCATATAGCTCTACGACTTCTACTCTTGAGACTTTACTATACACCTCTCTTGCGATACCTAGTATTGACGTCTCTGGCTCCTCTCCAGGATCAAGTATAATGAATATATGGGAGTTTCCTGCTATAGGATTAGTCCATCCCTCTATATCATTATGGCCCCATTCAGGTAGTATTTCAACCTTAGCTTGTATCTTAGTGTTCTCGTTTAACTCATTTTTCATCCTAATAGCTAGAGGTTCATAATCTAGTATGGTAGTTACCACTGGTATTCTAGATGATACCAGTTCGGCAAGCTTACGTACTATGGTGTCGTTTATAGATATCTTCCTCATAGCTTCAATAGACTTATCCACCTCACTACGACTTACTCCCAATACTCCTAGCTCCATCAGTAAACCTAACGAGGCATAAAACATTGATGCGAAGGCTGTACGTGCAGCTGGCGCTTTAGGAACATACACTACCGGAGTACCATGCTCTCTACAAAGCTCCCCTAGCCTACCACCACTCGTTATTGCAATTATTTTAGCTCCTCGTTCACGGCAAAAGTTGTAGCACTTTAAAGTCTCAATCGTATTTCCCGAATAGCTTATGATGAGTGCAAGGGTTCTAGTAGATACCCATATTGGTATCCTATAGTCTTTAACAACTTTTACTGGTACCCAACCATATTTATCGGAAAGCACTCTAAGATAGTCGCCAATAACGCCGCTACCACCCATACCGCATACAAGGATGTGGTCTACACTGGAGTATGAGGCTGGTAACGTTACACTTATTGCTTTAGCAAAAGAGCTCATAGCATTTATAGGCCAGGCATTATACGCTTCTAACATTACGTTGTAGTTGCTACTCATATTTACACCCTAAAGCCGATGGATTTTAGTCTCCTAACAATTAATGGTTTATCTTCTTCAGGCATTAAGCTAATATCCTTCTTCAGTACTCTCTCGTTAATACGTAGTTTACCTGAATCAATATACTCCTTAATGATTCTTAGGTCTTCAATATCAATCTCTCTACCTGCTTTCGCTTTCAAAACAATGTAATCCTCTGGTCTTAGTGTCTTAACCTTTACTCCTCCTATACTCTTATATGGTGCTTCATCTAATAGTTCTATTGGGATATAGAAGTCATGTATATTCTCATAGAACTCAACGACAACCTCAGAGCCGCTTGGCACACGTATAATAAACTTTGGTGTACCTAAACTAGTTTGAGACATTGTCCAGCCATGCTCCTCGGCTTTAGAACGATATACATCTTCCTCTATTAGTGGACTTGGCTCTAAGGCGAATAAGTCTATGTCATCTTCGAACTTCTTAACGCGAAGCTCTAAGTCTACAACAGTACTGCCTATCAACACGAACTTAAAGCCGCTATCACTAAGCGTTTTTAATACCCAAGCTAGATCACTTAGAGTGTACGTCATGGCTAAAACACTCCTCTAGTTCGCGAGGACAATTTAGTTTATAACTAGTATTAAAGCTAGTGACTATCTGGAAGCTATGAGGAGTGTGGCGGGCTAGACCCTACAAGGGTATGAAGAAGCTACGGGAGCCGAGCAGCATGTGTAAAAGCTTATGATGAGTGCACGTCAATCTGAGAATAGTGATGTTATACGGCCGTGAGCTGAGTAAAAACCTTTAAT
>CAZTPV010000055.1:0-5843 GCA_964615085.1 uncultured Desulfurococcales archaeon | reverse complement strand
GGCACAGCAAGGTCAACCTTACCAGCAGCCGGTAGCCCCTACACCACCCCCACCGCCTCAACCGCAATACCCCATTCAGCCTCCATACCCGTACCCTCCACCTCTACCAGCATACTATGGGTATCCTCCATTAGCTCCAGTTCTACCACCTCTACCACCTGCACCACCACCAGGTGCTGAAGACCTCTTAGATGCTTATAGGAAGATGCTACTTGAGTATAGGAGGATGCTTGAAGAGCTTATAAAGGCTGTTGAAGAACAGTTAGCGGCGATTGAGGATAGGCTTAAAAGGTCTAAGCAGAGTTAGCCTAGTCGCTTAGTGCTCATATTATGCATTTTTGCGGCTTTCCATACTCCTCAAAGAGCTCGTTAAGTTTAACAGAGCCTATAATGACTGCTTTTACCTCACCTTCATAGGGTGTAAGCACTATTATCTTCTTTTCACGCGCATTGATATCTTGTAGTATGCCTATAGCCTCCTCAACACCTCGGGGACCTATTAGACCAATTAATGCTCCTTTAACCCCACTAGCTCTTAGAACGTATACCTGCTTACCAACACTCCTACTGAGCTTTGCTATAGCATGAGGATCTATATCACCTTCCACAAGGATGTATAGCGTGTCATCACTCTCTGAAGCTTCTATGATGTCTACGCCTGCAATTCTTCTAAGTTGTTGTAGTTTTGCGTTGTCAAGCAGTTTGTTGGAGTATAGACAGCTACCAATTATGCTTATCGAGCCTATATCTAAGCTTCTTTGAAGTAGTGGTGTTAGGTACCTCTTATATGCTTCCGATCTAAGTTTTCGCCTATCACCTCTATCCCTTACCCGTCGGATTTTTGGTGTAGGTAGTCTTCTCACGCCGCAGGGTAGATAGCTAAGCATTCTATTCACACGTTCATAGAGTAGGTTGTTGTCTCCTAGCACAATTACTGCGTCTACACCTGCTCGCCTAGCAGCCTCAATCTTATAGTCGATGGCATTAACTCCCTGAACCCATCCATCAGTGTCAACAATTACTACTTGAGCCCCTTCTGATCTCAGTGTGGATGCTAGCTCTACGATAGCTGCTGTTATCTTATGTTCTACTCTCTGTGGTGTTATCTGGCCTATAAACCTGATATGCTCTGCCTGCAGCTCTCTAAGCCATAGTATTTTAGATTGTACGATAGCTGCTGATATACATGCTGGTGGCCCTACATCAGCTTGACCTACATCAGCATCTATAATCCCAGGGACAAGGCCTCTAAGAAGCGCTCGATTAGCTATTAAAGCACATACACTAGATTTTCCTGTATCTACAGGGCCTAGGACCATGAATGTTTTACAGTCTCTTCTCAGGCAGTCATCTATTTCAGCAACCCACCTATCTAAGACCTCTTCTCCAGGTAAAGGCTTCTCTATAACCCCTCCCTCACCCATCTCTATATCAAGCCTAGAGTCGTCTAATGCTTTAATTGCATAGCTTCTATAACTACTAACACTGAAGGTCTCACCCCTAGAGTATATAGCTCCTAGAACCATCACTTGTCCAGAGGCAACTACAGCTTTTAATGGTCCTTGTACACGTATATACTGCCCTGCTGGCAGCTCTACGCTAGTACGTACCATAGCACTCTACACCTCTCATCACAAGTGATGAGAATATTACGAGCTAATAATCTTAATAGCTTTAATGGTGTAGAGACATGACCTATAGGAGGGCTATTGAGGAGGCTATTAGCATTATAGTGCAAGCTATTTACTCTTGTGGCGCGGTTGAAGGTGCTAGAGAAGCACTACAAGCTATTAATGATTTGAGGATCGAGGATGCGATAGATTTACTCTACTATGCTGCTGACAATGCTAAAATGTTAGGATGCTTAGACTGGTACTTGTTCGTTAATGCTGCAGATATCCTATCTAGGGCTCTATAGTAGGATAGTAGGCTTTTCTACCATAGTCTCGATAATAGCGAGGCTATGATCTCTCCTATGCGTAGCTTAGCCCTCTTCTCTGGCCAGGGGGATGTAGACTCCTTAAGCCACGGCTTAGACCACCAGCCTACAAGGCCTCTAAAATTCATTCCATAGAGTTTCGGTTTATAGCCACAGTAAAGGCTTAAGACTATGGCTCTATCACCATCAGTAAAGCCTCCTAATATTGTAGCGTATCCTATAGGTGGTGGAGTTTGACATGTAATAACTATGTTGTCTAGGTGAGGGAGTAGAGACTTTATTGCATGAATGTTATCTCCGTGAGCATGAACGACCAATATCGAGCCTAGCTTAGAGCATTTAATCAATGTATCCCAAGAACCATCAAGATCCGTTACAATGACGTCTGGTACCACTCCGTATGATAGTAGTAGTGTTGAAGATCCATTAGCTGCTATTACACTTCTACACTTGTATAGCTTACTTACATGATACTCTAGGTCAGCACTACCACCTACAACACATACAGGGTCTCTTAACACCCTGCATACGTCTATGATTCTTAGCCCCCTCCCCTCAAGTAGTGCTTTAAAGTAGTATTCCTCAGCTATCCTACATGACTCATAATCACTAGTCATACTGTAGCCCATTAGCCCTCTAATCGCGTCATAGACTTCTAGCCAGTATATAGTGTTTAGCCTAATCATACTAGTTCTGCTATCCCCCATTTAGACGATATCCTAGCTACGTCTAGGAAGCATAATGGATCGTCACCCCACTCATCACCATACACTACTAGTGCTCTACCTCTACTACCTCCACCACAGATTCTTCTGAATGGACATCTACTACACTTAGGCCCTCTTAAATGGTTCTCTATGTTTAAAAATGGCTTTAGAGATGGGTTGTCTGGGCTCAATATCTCTTTAAGCCTTTTGAAGCGAATATTGCCTAATGTGACCCAGTCAATAAACTGGCATGGTTTAACACTTCCATCAGGGTATATGCTTATCGTTTTTCTACCACAATCACCTTGAGCCTCAAGTAATGCTAAGTAGTCTAGAAACTCGTTCCGCGATGATGATAGTTTGTCAGCTAAGTATATTCCTGCAAAGTTCGCTCGTACAAGCAGTATTTCAAGTCTATCACTGTACTTATCTGCTAGAGGCACTAGCTTGTCTATGAAGCCTTTAACCTGCTCAGGCTCTGGAAGCCACTCAACTATGTCTCTACCGCGTCCTATGGTATCAAGAAGGTAAAAGCATAGTCTAGGTATCTCGTGTTTAACACACCACTCAACGATTTCCAGTGCTTCATCGATGTTGTACCTCGTAATGGTCGTTCTCACACCAACATCGATTCCAGCATCCATAGCGTTTTTAAGCCCTTTTACTGCTGCCTCGAAAGCACCACTAACACCTCTAAAAGTATCATGCCACGAGGCTTTAATACTGTCAATCGATACACCTACATAGCTAAAACCGTAGTCTTTAAGCATTACTGCAACATCCTTTGTTATTAGAGTACCGTTAGTGCTTAGAGCTAGCTTAGGCCTCCCTCTACGAGCTATTGGCTCAACTATTTCGAAGAGATCTCTTCTAGTTAATGGCTCTCCACCACTAATCACGAGAAGGGGTATTCCCATGTCACTCATCTCTAGTACTAGTGACTGTGCCTCCTCGGTTGATAGCTCGTATGGTGACTCCTTCTCCATGGCTTTAATGTAGCAGTGTTGGCATTTAAGATTACACTTATAGGTTATATTCCAGAAGACTACTGGCCTAAAATACTCTGTGAACTTACTTGGCTTACACCTATCATAATCTCCCTTAAGCCTCCTAGAAACTGTAGCCTTGCCCGAGACCATTACTGTGACTGGAATCAAGGGCTTCAAACCCTAGGAGACACTAGGCTGAGAGAGGATTAAACAATTTTGACTAGAGCATATTAGGATAGGGAGTCTAGTTTGCTGCGTGGAGGCCTAGTATGGTTAGGAGGATTGAGCTAAAACTAGTTGATGAATATTTATCTCGGGGGGTTGATAGAGCTCTTGTAGTGAATTTTGGTGGACAGTACGCCCACCTTATTGCTAGGAGGCTGAGAGAGGCTGGTGTATACGCTACGCTTGCCCGCCCGGAGGAGGCTTACAGTGAAGCTGAAAGACTTAAACCAGTAGTAATAGTGCTGAGTGGAGGTCCTAGAAGTGTTTACGAGGAGCAAGCACCAAGAATTAATGTTAGAAAGCTGTTAGACTATACTAACGTTCTTGTCGGAATATGCTATGGTCACCAGTTAATAGCATACGATCTTGGTGGTAGTGTTGAGCGGGGGGAGGGAGAGTATGGGAGGACCAAGATTAAGATTATTGAGGCTGACCCTATATTCTCTGGCTGGTCTAATGAGGAAATTGTCTGGATGAGCCATGCCGACTATGTCTCTAAGATCCCTCCAGGCTTCAAGGTACTAGCCTTAAGCGAGAAAGGATACATAGCGGCGATGAGAGGAGATGTTGAAGGCAAGATAGTGTATGGGTTTCAGTTCCATCCAGAGGTTAAGCACACTCCTAAGGGCAAACTACTCTTTGAGAATCTTGTAGCAAGAATAGCTTTAGCTAGGAGGAGATACGCACCAGAGGACCTAGTTAGTCTCATTATTGATGAGTTGAGAAAGAGCATACCAGAAGATGATCATGTACTAGTAGCGGTTAGTGGAGGAGTAGACAGTGTTACAACAGCAATACTCTTACGAAAAGCTATAGGAGATAGACTAGTAACGGTCTTTGTTGACCATGGCCTGCTACGTGAAGGAGAAGCTGAGAGCGTTGTAAGTATGCTTAACAAGCTCAAGCTAAACCCAATAGTCATTGATGCTAAGAATAGATTCTTGACCAGACTCATAGGGGTTAAAGATTGCGAGGAGAGAAGAAGGATTATAGGAGAGGAATTTGCAAAAATATTTCAGGAAATCGCTAAATCTAATCCCAAGATCAAGTGGCTAGCTCAGGGAACACTATACCCAGACGTTATTGAGAGTGGCGCTATTGCTCATAGTAGTAGAATAAAGAGCCACCATAATGTTGGAGGTTTACCCGAATGGCTAGGCTTAGGTGTTATCGAGCCACTACGATACTTCTACAAGGATGAAGTTAGGAGGATAGCTCGTAGGCTTGGAGTACCTGAAGAAATCGTTAATAGGCACCCCTTCCCTGGCCCTGGACTTGCTGTAAGGATTATTGGAGAGTTCACTCTTGAAAAGCTTAGAATAGTTAGGAGAGCATCAAGGATAGTAGAAGAGGAGTTAAAACGTGCTGGCATATATGATAAGGTTTGGCAAGCATTTGCCGTAGTAGGCGATGATAAGTGGGTTGGAGTTAAAGGTGATGCTAGAGCTGAAGGATATATCGTTATAGTGAGGGTGGTTGAAAGCGAGGACGCCATGACCGCTGATTACACTAGGATACCATATGATGTTCTTGATAGAATCTCGTTTAGGATAACAAGTGAGATACCAGAGGTAACTATGGTCGCTTACGCTATAACAACAAAGCCTCCCGCCACTATTGAGCCTTGCTGAAACCGCATTCACTGCTATACGGGCATCTAGAGCACTTCCAGGGTGAAGGGGAAGGTTTAGGATCTCTTAAACCCAGCCAGTATGATAGGAGAGGGCCAAGAAACTCTAACGCTAAATACCTATCGTAGGCAATTATACGTAGATCTGGGCTAGCTTTAACTCCCTCTCTATGAATGTGCTCTAGGACTGATATTAGGCTAGCCCTATCTGAAGCCTCCACCAATACTAGCTTCAACTCTGGTGAGAGAGGTAGCCTTGCGTAGTCTGCTAAGAGGCCTAGGGCGTACAGTCTTACTCTATCCCAGTCCCTAAGCCTCCTTGAAGTCGACTGTGACTCTTTTAGCCATATTAT
>CAZTPV010000054.1:0-2665 GCA_964615085.1 uncultured Desulfurococcales archaeon | reverse complement strand
TAAGATAATTGTAGAACCGGCTGACAACGTTTTACCTTCAATACCTTTCTGGAGGGGTCAAGGTCCTGAGGTTACAAAACTTGTAGTTCACGAGCTACTTAATATTCTGAAGAACCTTACATGCCTCAAACACAATTTATTAAGACTGGGTGTCAAGCTAACAAAAAATGCTGAAGCTAAGCTCAGAGAAATAGCCATCAACAACAGTGCTAAAATGCTTTCGTTAGATAGACTAGTTGTGGAAAGAATTTCTAATGAAACAATACTCCTATACCCTTTTGGGGAAAAGCTTGCTAGGACACTAGCCTATTTAATATTAAGCTTAGCTGATTCTAAAGGGATATCATGTAGCGTTCGTACAAGCTTCTATGGTGTAGCTTATAATTGTTCGGATCCTGTTTTCAATCCTCTAGAGGAGATATTAAAACTAGACAAGCACGACATAATTAAGTCAATTAAAATGGTATCCATGAGAACACCATATTATGTGGAGGTATTACAGCATATTAGGTTAGCTTTTGGAGCAATAAAGCGTGAAGAAGAGCTCGACCAGATAATAGTTGATGAGGCAGTTAAGCAGGTAATCCATGACTATTTCGATGTAGAGTCACTTTTACGATTAGTATCTAAAATAAAGAGTGGTGAAATTAAAATAACATACAATGATAGTGGACCTAGCATCTACTCTTTAGAATTGCTTCGAGAACCTCCAGAGAGACTATGGAGTTCAAGTATAGAATACGTTATCGCCCAAAACCTTAAGGGGATGGCGTTTACTGTGGAGGAGTTATCAGAAATAACAGGCTTACCTGAGCACATAATACTAGAGAAGCTTAAGGAAATGCGTAAACCAGGAAGCAAGTATAGAGTCTTTAGCTTCTATGACGTTGATACAGGTGAAGAGCGTTGGGCTCTCGTAAATGACGCAGACTACATTGTGAAACTTGAAGAGTTTAAATCCTCTTTCTATCCCTGCGATACGGATAAACTATACCTAGTGCTCATGAAGAGCCGTGATAAATCAACTTACCAGGTAATGGTTAAGCCTCTAGATGCCCTTAATGGAGGCTTAGACAAGGACATTCCACTAGAAGAAGTTTATGATTTACAAGTCATTCCCCTTTACAGCTATTCTAATGTTTCAATAAGGTATTGCCACGTTCCTAAGAAACTTGTACGAATCCTAGTACTAAATGCTATGACAGTTCTTGAGAAGCTAATAATGCCACCATAGCGGTTATTAGTGTAAGATCTAAAAATATTAATGTGGTGTGATGAGCGCCACGCATCCGAATAGTATGTGGAAGGTCCGTGTTACTGACCATACCATCAATAATTGCTAATCTTTTAACTAATAGGATTAGTACTGTTTCGAATGATGAAGTTCGCTAGTACAGATAGGTGAAGAAGTTATCCCCGGCTGAGGTGACGGACTTGACTGGGAAACCCTACATATATTGTCTAGTAACGATGAGAATTAATGAAAAGTATTCATTAGCATCAATCCTTACAAAGCTTAGGTCTAAAGGAGTAGAAGTGGTATACTGGAATGAAGGTCTTCGTTCAATACTCGTAAGAGTAGACTCTAAGAGTCTTCCGTACATATTAGAGGTTGCCAATAACTATGCTGACTCAGTGACATATGAGTTAAAAGCTAGTTTGAAAACTAAAATACCTCAGAAACTATTAAAGTCTACTAGTAACTTTATAGTTAATCATTCATCTCGGCGCCCCCTCCTAGTAGGCTTTAAGTGTAGTCATGGTGCCCTGCTAATAGAAGCTAGCTCAAGAATTATTAGGTGCAAATACTGTAGGTCTATTATAACACCTCCTTCGCATACTCCCCCATCGCTATGCATTTTTTACGATAAGGGCACTGACATCCTAAAATTGCTAGACGAATTTAAAGCATGTATTCACGAGTTACTAGAGTTTATCCACAAGTACAGAGATGAGAAACAATAAACCTAATATTCATAAACACCAGTTCCTCGCTTCACCTAGATTAATTGGGTGCTAAGGTAATGTCTAGCCGCGGCAACGTCATTATAGTTAGTAGGAAGAAGGTTAGTGACTACGTATTATCAGCCATATTACTATTCAATCAAGGTCATGATGTGATAGTTCTACGTGCGAGAGGAGATGCAATTAGCAAGGCTGTTGATGTTTATAATGCTCTTAAAGCCAGGCTTGAGGATAGCATTAAGTTAGAGTCGGTTAGCATTGATAGTGAGGAGAGTGGACGTAGACTAGTACCAGTAATTGAGATAAAAATTAAACGCGTACTCTAACTGGCGCCTTCTACTGTAGAAGAGTCTATAGTAGAAGTTCTAGTCAACGACACTACTTCTAAAGGTATTAATCTAAAGCTTACTAGCTCGTTAAGTAGTTCTAATACAAGACTTGAGGCAGTAGTAGTTCCCTCTACTATCATGTCAATCTTCCTAAGTAGTGCTTGAGTTCTCTCTTCGGAAACTAGTCCACTATAATTAGCTCGTAAATAGTCATAAACCTTGATTCCTAGTTTAGTTGGAATTAAATACTTCTTGTACTTACTTTCAATGATGTATCCGTGATTTCTCAATGTTAGTATTATTTTTGCATATGTACTAGGTCTTCCAATACCTTTACGCTTCATTAACGATACGATATCTCCATGCGTGTA
>CAZTPV010000053.1:0-8850 GCA_964615085.1 uncultured Desulfurococcales archaeon | reverse complement strand
AAATGGGGCTAATAGACCTAGTGAAGTACTCCAAGCATCCTCCACCCTCTTAGAGTACTTCACTAGGTCTATTAGCCCCATTTTCGCAAGCCTGTACACTGGTATGGCTGCAATAACCTCATCACTCTCCTCGAGTAGTAGTTGGATGAACCTAGGGTCTCCTCCAGCTCTACGAGCTATCCTTAAAGCATGCACGGTAGGCTTAACATCATTAAGCTTCTTAACGAGTTTAAGCCACTTAGAAACAACCTTACACGTTACAGCAATAACATCACCATCCCTTATGCCTACACCCTGCCTCCTAGCAGCTTCAACTATGAGTTTGGGGAGGTTATCACCTGGCTTCATCAATGGTAGCTGAAGCCCGTAGAGCTCAAGCTTAGCCATAACCTACACCCCCTAGAGAGCTCTGGAGGCTAGCCCCTACTATGGTGTATCGCTAGCCGATACTATGATTGTTTAAGAAGCTACACTCTCTAAGTCTATTAGGGGTGTTTAAGCCTTGTCAATGGAGCCTATAAGCCTTGAAAACTACTATTACATGCTCCACCCTAGGCCAGTTGTACTCATAGTAACTCTATGCCCTAACGGTAGAGTAAACGTTATGCCTGCATCCTGGGTTACACCTGTTAACGATGATCCCCCAGTAGTAGCTGTAGCCGTGTCGGATGAGAATTATACTTCTGAGTGTCTTAGGTATTGTAGAGAGGCAACACTAAACATACCCTCAGAAGACATGGCCGACCTAGTATACTCGCTTGGAACGGTTTCGGGTAGGGAGGTCGACAAGGTTTCAAGGTTCAACCTTAAGCTTGTAGATTCTAGGAGCGTTAAGCCACCCTACATCGATGGTAGTCTAGGAGTTATTGAGGCTAGAGTTAGGGGGGAGGTGGGGGTTGATGGGGTAACATTATTCCTCCTAGACGTTGTCGCAGCTTATGCTAAGAAGGGGTTGTTTAGTAGATGGGGTTGGGATGTAAGTAAGGCTAGACTACTACTTCACGGTGCTGGTAGAGCATTCTATACTATCGGCCGTAGGGTTTGGGCTACACGTAAAGGCTAGCTTTCACCCTACAATACCTCCTCTAAGGCTTTACGTATCTTCCTAGCTATCGTCACCCAGAGGGTACAGTATTTCTCAACAGCCTTTATGGTGCCTACAAGGTTATCGTTCTTCATTAGCTCTCTAACCTCACTATATAGTTTTGATAGATCCCAAAAGCTTATTGGAAGGTTTCTTAGGGGTCTCGCTCCCCTAATGTCACCAGCAACGTATGGTAGACCTGAAGGCTCAACACCAATCTTGACGAGTATAACATCGTAGACTAGCCTCCACGAGACCTCATTAACGCAGGTACGTACCTCATCATCACTCGTCGAGAGTATCCTACTAGCATTGCTTCTAAGGAACTTCCTCATAGCAGACCATACGATCTCGCGAAGGAATACCCTTAGAGCCTTATACCCTGCAGCCTCTACCTCAAAGTCGTACACTGTTACACCTGTAATCTTCTCAGTCAACTTGTATGCATCCTCAAACAGTCTCATAACCTTAGGTAGCTCAGTATAGCCCGGCTTGGACAAGGAGACTACCCTCACATCTCATGAAATACACTAGTCCCCTAGAGGTTTTAAGCTAGTACGCCTCTAGGCCACCTACCTTAAGGCAGAAGGCTAGAGGCTAACCGTAAGAACTTCTAGACGAGTAGCCTTTAAATCAGCCACAGCTAAAGCCTCTAAGAGCGGTGATCGCTTGTCCAAGCCTAGCCTTGAAGAAGAATATCATAGGCTTAAGATGACTCTTAAGGCATACCAAGCATTCTTCCGCTCACTAGCATTTAGCGAGCTTCCACGCATGGCATACCAGTTTCTAGGGGGAGCTGGCTTCGCAGAAGTTGTTGAGGCTCTTGCAAGAGCAACTATAGCAGCTCTACCAAGCCTTATTGAGGCTACAAGAGGTATAGCTGAAATGCCTAGTGGGGATACACTAGACAAGCTAGCATACCACTACACTTGCCATAGCGCTGCTAGGGAGATAACAAAGGATATGACCATAGGCTTATTCAAGCCAGTGAGAGTTGATAGGAATAAGCTAGTGTTTGAGGCTGATAAATGCCCTCACAGCATCGAGGATAACCCACTAGTACCAGCAGCCTATGTTGGAGTAATCGTTGGAGTTCTTAGGGCTTTAGGGGCTAAAGCTTATGGGGTCTCAGACCCTAAAGCTAGAAGACACTTAGCTGGACGAGGAGGAGTATACATGGTGTACCCAGACGTTAAGGAGAGGTGTAGGATAGTCGTCGAGTATCTCGAATAACTTAAACCCTTAAAAAAGGAGTATGTTTTGAGCCTAAAGCCCACTAGACTTATAGCACGTTGATAGCTGTTTACCCTGTTGGCTTAGCTTCTACCACAAGCTTTCTAAGCATGTCGAGCATCATCTTGTACAACTCTAAATAGTATGATAGTGCTATTAGGTATGTGTAAGCTGACACCATAGCCCACGTTATAGCGTAGGGGTCGAACACTACTGGTGGTGGTACTAGTGGGTATACTGGTACTGGTGGAAGGTAGGGGTATGGGTAGGACATTGCTCTACCACCACCTTGGCGGTATCATGTATGGTGGGTAGGGATATAGTGGGTGTAATGGTAGTGGTGGGTACCAGGCTAGCCATGGATAGTAGTACTGGTAGTACTGGGATAGTATCCAGCCTGCTCCAGGCACTCCTAGTACTCTCCAGCACCATCCTCTACCGTAGAGCCATCCAGGCCTCATCCATGGTGGTAGCCAGCTCCATGGACCATTACCAGGCCATGGCCCTCTCCAACCCCAGCTCCATCCTCCACCTCCCCATCCCCAGGGCATGGTCTCTCACCCTAAACCCTACCTCTGGTGGGGTTTCTCCTCGGATTAATGTAACATGTTTCTGAAATTTATAAGGTTTTCTCTTCAGTCTAACCATGAAGGGTGATGAACACGACTCACACCGATAACGGGATGTGGATGGAGGTTTCGACTGACCATTCTAGGTGTATGGCTGTTGGCTGAACTAGTTCTGGGAGTTGATGAGGCTGGTAGAGGACCCGTAGTTGGGCCAATGATTGTTGCTGGTGTTGTTGTACCTAGGAGTAGGCTAAGCCTACTCCAGAAGGCTGGTGTTAGAGATAGTAAGAAGCTTACACCAGGTATGAGGAGTAGGCTTCTAGAACTCATAAAGGCTATTGCAAACCTCATAGTTGTTGTTGAGGTTCCTCCAAGCGTTATAGACGAGTACAACCTTAATCTCGTTGAGAGGGATACTATAGCCCTAGTAGTTTGGAGAGCCGTAACACTAGTAGGTGGGGTAAACCATGTCTACGTAGACGTTGTTGGGTCTCCAGAAGAGCTTGTAAAGACTATCCGTAGAACAGGGTATAGTGGTGTTATAGTAGCAGAGCCTAAAGCAGATGAACACTACACAGTTGTTTCAGCTGCAAGTATTGTTGCTAAAGTCTACCGTGATAGAGTTATCGAGGAGCTTAGGAGAATGTATGGTGTTGAAGGCTCTGGCTACCCTACAGACCCTAAGACTATTGCGTGGATACGTAGGGTCTACATGGAGAGGCCAGAGAACCCACCACCATTCATTAGGAGGAGTTGGGCTACACTCAAAACCATAGCTCCTAAATGGTATAAGCCTAAGCGTAGTGACACTAGGAGTAGAAGTCTACTAGAATTCCTCTAAGCCTAGACATACCTCTGGATGTAGAACGCTGTAAACCATGCATGAGACTGTTTCAGGGTGGTCCATGTAGAAGCTCGCACGCTTCAACCCTAGAGTCTTAGCGAGCCTATCATAGTATGGTCTTGAGGCTTCAGCCTCTGGCCAGCACTGGTCATCACGGTAGAGTAGCTCGCATCCAAGATAGACTTCAAGACTATCCTCTCCAGGAGCGATAGCAATAGATTTCACTGCACCACTCATAGTATAGTCGAGGCTCCTACAAGCCTCGAGTACGAGTCTCTCAACGTCATTAAGCCTAACGTTTGATGATGGCTCCTCAATAGCTTGAACTAGTGATGATGGTCTTAGGGGTAGTATTCCTGCTAGCTGTAGTGTATGCTCTAGAGCAAGCTCTAGTATGGATGACTTGTGGGCATCACCACCAGTGAATGCACAGCCTTTAAGCCTTAATGCTAGACTCCACAAGTCTACTCCATGCCTTAGAGCATGGTCTACTAGTGCTAGTATCCTAAGCTGTAATGGTGATAAGAGGTTTAAGCCACTACTACTAGCCTTCTCTATAGCCTCTTGTAGGCTAAGACCCTTAAACAGCATGTGAGCTATAGCTATTACCGCCTCACCACCACAACCTTCAACAAGTATCCTACCCTTTCTCGAGGATTCCTCGAGTAGTGCTAGTAGCCCTAGTAGCGAGTATAGGGTTGGAGCATGGTATGGTGGTAGAGGGTATATCTTTGCATCTACGCCTAGAGCTCTATAGGCTTCAAACCTGTCAATAACCCTATGGGGGTCACATACAAGTATGACCATGGTATAGTCTATAGCTCTACGTGATACAGGTGTAGTGAAATCCCTAGTATAGTCTACAGGAGTCTCATCAGCCAAGTACGCGCTCTTCACCCCACCCTTCACCGTAGAGAAGGGTGGATCTGCTCCCGGATTCCACATCACCGAGTAGGCTAGCATAAGTCTAGCTAGACCCACATTAAACTATCGTCTTAGACCTGTAGTGGAGGTATACTCCTATACCTAGAAGCCCCATACCAGCTACAAGTAGGCCTGCAATGTAGGGGGCTATGATTAGGGCTACCGGGTTGAATACATAGCGTGCGACAACCCTCTTGCCATGCACGATCAGAGCCTCTCTAGCCATGCCTTTAAGAACTCCATGCTCCAAGTCTATAAGCACTCTATCTGCACCACTACACGTTAAGCCTCTAACTACTAGCGTTACATTAGAAAACCCTCTGCCAGCAACCTTTAGGCTTTTAAGGCTATAGGCTGGGATTACAAGGTCTAGGTTAAGCCTGATGGTTCCAGGTATAGCGTAGAGCTCTAGCACTGGACTAGGAATATAGTCTGCAACCTTAGCTGAGGCGACATACACGCTCTCAATAGGTATATGGAATACCCTGATAACCCCTCTACTACACTCAACCTCTATGAAGGCTAACGGCCTACCAGTAGTATATGAGGCTGAGGTAATAACCACCCTAACCCTCGTTGATGGTGGTATAGTGAAGGATACACCGCGTGAGAAGTACCGGTAATAGCCACCACCACTAACAAACTCTATGTAGCCTCCAACACTTATGCTAGTAAATGAAGCGTTTATGGTAGGCTCTCCAGGGGTAATCAGGTACAGGAGTATCGTTACTAGTGAGCTAGCCGCTATAGTCAATAGCACTAATGATACTAGAACTCTATCCATGCTAGCTAGCCTCCAGGGTAGAGGTTAAGCCCCTAGAGAGGTAAGAGTATCGTGGGGGGAGTTAAGCTGGGAGGGGTGTGGCTTTGAGTATTGATCTCTCCTTCCAACTCTCCTACCTACTCTCAGACCAGCTTGGCGAAAGCGTTGAGGTTACAGAGGTTGAGTATAGTAGTGATGGCGTCTTATGCGTTAAGCTATCTAATGGTGGTAGAGGCTGCGTTGAGGTTAAGGCTTGCAAGGGTATTAAGAACCCTGGTAAACAGGCTAAATGCATTATTAAAACACTATCCTCAAATGAGAAGCTGTTAAGACAGCTCGTAGAAGCTATTAAAACGTCTACGACTTCTTCTCAATGAGTACAGCGTTTATAACACCATCCTGACCTGGTCTTGAGGTTACTACAGCCTTACCTAGCTCAGTCTCGATAATTGCCCCCTTAACTATAATATTGCTCCTCGCTAGGTGCGGGTTTGCAGGAGTCTCTAAAACTCTTAGTATCCTCGTCTTCACAACTCTCTTAGTCTCTGGGTCAGCTACATTAGCGTATAATGCTCTCTTAAGCCTAACCTTGTAGTTTCCACCACGAACTCTTATTAGCTCTCTAACCTCTGTGTTCGAGAGAGTCGTGTTTGTTGGGTACCTACCCATCCAATACTTCCTCTTAACCTTCTGGTGAGGCCTCTTCTTACCACCTGAAGGCTTTTTGAGATCATTACCCTGGTAGACTCCCATGAGGTATAACCCTCCTTGAGCTACAGCTCCTAGCGTCAAGTCTCTAGTTTTAGGGGCTTATTAGTGTGTTTCGGAGGCTCTCCTCAACCATGTCTAGGAATCTTAGCCTTTTAGGTACTGGTGGGTGTGTTGAGAAGAGTTCCTCAAAGCTACTAGTCTTAGTTCTTTTGAGCTCCTCAACAACAGAGTCTATATCGTATACTGGTGCTGCTAGGAGGTCTACGATGTAGTTTACTATGAATAGCATTGATGCTGTAGCGTTATTGTGGAGTTCTCTAACAAGCCTTGGATTACTAGTATATGCTAGGTGGAGTCTCGCTAGAGCTCTTTGTAGAGGCTTAGATGAGCCTAGGACGATCGCTGAGTGGGCATCGGCATAGTACTCTCTAAGCCTATTGAAATGCCTTAGAAGGAAGTGAATGACTATTGAAGCTGCTACGAGTAGTACACCTAACAGCACTAGTACAAGGCTACCCTCCTCCTCACGCTCACCTCCACCACCGCCAAGGAACCCGTAGAGGACTAGAGTTCTACCAACAAAGTAGACTATTGCTGGTAGTAATCCTAGAGCTAGTAGTACTTGGACGTCTCGATGCCTTAAGTGGCCTAGCTCGTGGCCGATGACACCCACAAGCTCTTCTCTAGGCATTAGGCTAAGTATACCCCTAGTCACAGCAACATAGTATCCAGTGATAGGATTCCCGTAGGCAAATGCGTTAGGAATCCTAGTCTCAGCTACAACTAGTCTAGGTGGCTTCCTAAACCCTGCTCTCTCTGCAAGCCTCTCTAACTCAACTCTAAGCCATTCAAGCTCTGGGCCAGCTTCATGAACCCTATAGACGGCATTTATGATGTATGGCGCTATAATCCACTGGACTAAGCCAAAGCCAACAACAAATAGCGATAATTCTAGCAGCCCAATACTAAGCCCAAGCACATACACTACAACCCACAGCATTAGAGCACTAATAGTTATGACAGCGAGAGCTGTAAGCCACATTGACGTCTTAAGGCCTGTAAGTCCTCGTGGAACACCTTTAAGCATCTTTGACCCTATAACTGACGCCACTATTGCGGCTATGAAGCTTACAACGCCTATCACTAGGTACCATAGCCAAAACGCTGTGAAGAATCCTATCAAGCTCATCCTACACTCTTCCCCTCCATCAGGGAGACCTCTAGAGGGCATCCCCCCTTATATTCCGAGAGCTTCAATATGTTTCAAACAGAAACATTACGCTTATAATAATTGTTGCAGGCTGAAAATATGCTGATCAAGGTAGGGGTGTAGGCTAAGCCTTGGAGAGGCTAATTAGTGTGCTGAGAGGTAGGTCTCTAGAAATAGCACTACTTACTGCCTTCCTAGGGCTAGTCCTAGGCTTATGGTCTCCTAGCGTCTTTAAGGCTCTTAAACAGACACTACCTGTAGCAATATTCCTTATGATATTTCAGCCCATGTACGCCCTAGACTTTAATGCAGCTAGGAGGAAGGGGCTTAAGGGTAGAGCTAAGTTCTTAGCCTTAGTCACAGTCTTCTACACTCTAGTATTCCCCCTAATGACCTACGCCTACTTTACGGCCATGACGGGTGTTGTGTCAGCTAGGATGAGCCTCATACTAGCTGGAGCAGTACTAGTCGCCTTAGCCCCCGTAGCAATGCCTGCACCAGCATTTGTTGGTATTGCTGGTGGTGATGTAGAGCTCTCACTACTAAGTGTTGTTTGGACTTTCGCACTATCATTTATAGTAATGCCATATTATGCCTACATGATACTTCATAGAGTGGTTCACGTACCATTACCACTTATACTCAAAGCACTACTACTCTATATCGCTGCCCCATTCGCGCTAGGCCAGACACTAAGATTCATAGTGCTAAGGACAAGTAAGACCCTAATGCCTAAGGTTAATAAGCTACTATTAGCTGTCTCCCTACTAGCACTCTACTACCTCATAACCGTGGTTTTCGGAGCTAGCTCTAGGATTATAGCCTCTAGTAGCCTAGAGGTTGCAGCTATAACTGGAAGCCTCTTCGCCTACTTTGGTTCAAGGTTCGGGTTAGCCTACGCTATAGGTAAGCTTACAAAGATGAGTTATAGGGAGGTAGTACCACTAGTCTACGCTGCAACAGGTAATGGTGCTATAGGCATAGCCTTATCACTATCAGCCTTCGGTCCACTAGCGCTGACCGGTGCTGTACTAGCAGGACCACTAGTACTAGTCATACTTATGACTGTATGCCTTAAGTTAGCTGTTAGGAGGGGCTAGAGGGGTTAGGAAGCCACCATGGATGAACGAGACTGGGCTATACTACGACTACTACTAGAGGATGGTAGGAGGAGCTTAGCTGAGATAGCTAGGAAGCTTGGTATAAGCCATACAGCTGTCTTAAGAAGGCTTTCAAGAATGCCCGTAAAGGTTAAACCACTACTCGACAAGAGGCTTTTCAAAGCTGCAGCACTAGTCATCATGGAGGTTAGAAGCTATGAGGATATGAAGGATATTGAGGAGAGGTTCAAGTATTGTCCAAGAGTACTACTCCTCTTAAGGCTCATGGGCTATGGGTGTGCAGCAATAGTGTTAGCTGAGGACGAAAACGTGTTGAAGAGCATTATGAGTGAGTGTGCTGTTAGAATCCACCCTGGTGTTAGGAGGTCAGAGATAATGGTTATTGAGGACA
>CAZTPV010000052.1:0-2710 GCA_964615085.1 uncultured Desulfurococcales archaeon | reverse complement strand
ATTTTGATTTAATACGGAGAGGGTGTCTCCCTCCCTCCTTTCTGGTCTAGTAATAAAGTGCTCTTGTTAAAACAGGTTCCACTAGTAATCTAATGATATCTAGACAAGCCACATTGTCTTTCCCTATTTCCGGGAAATCATACTGTTGCATTACTCCTGGTAGTATCTCTTTCAGTAAGTCAACCTTGCTCTCATCGTGGGTCTCTTCCCAAAGTGCTAATGCATCTTTTAAGTTAATTTCCACATATGGTACTACCTGCAGGTTACTCCCATTACTCTTTATCACTACAGCTGTTAGTTCGAAATTGGTACTATGAGCATCATTTATTCTCTTTACCTTCTCGTTACCAATCTTTATCAGCTCTGTATGCTTGTATAGTGATGCCACATATGCTTGCCCATCTTGTTTATAACCTCCTAACAATGTAGTATCAACTACAGCTACCTTATAAGTTGTTTCAACTGCTTTATCATTTAGCAACATTGTAGTCAGTAATTTCACCATTTGTTTATTGTTTAACATACAAACTCCTCTTTTAATTCTTTTAGTATAGCTTTAGCCAGTACCTCACCGTGACATATAGGGTTACCCACCTTGTCACCTTCTTTTATCACTCTAGGTTCTTTACAGCAAAAACACTGGAAGAATAACCTTTCACCAGCTTGTACTCTCTCTACTAGTGGTACTACTAAGTCGGGTCTAGTTTCTAAGTAGTGGTCATACTTACCTAAACATATAACTCTACCATATATACTTACTGCATATGGGTTACCATACTTACCGTCTTTACCCTTACCTGCTCTTCCTATATAAATAGGTGTTACACCTTTTGGTACCTTATGCCATAATGTACCTACTGTTATCTCTGCCATATAGTTCTCCTTATAGTTTGTCTATCATAGCTGGATGTAAGTTACATTTCTCAGCTACTCTTGTCCTTACCCACTTATCTACTTTCATATATTTGAATGGGTTTGTTTTTATATAGAAGTCTTCTACTGTCTTATGTCTTGGTAGAAACCCTACTGGACTATAACCCATAAAGTGTAGGTGATATCCCAGTTGTTTGTTCTCCCACATATTACAAGTTTCATCATTCCATTGCTCTGCCATCTGCTTTAGTAACTTACTATAGCCTTTAGCCATTGCCTCTGAAAAGGCTCGTGCTCTATTTTCCTTATTCAGTACCATACACCAATCCTCCTCAGACAGCTGTAGTTGTCTTACTTTGTACTTTATACCAGTAGCTTTAGTTATTTTCTTTAGGGTAGTTGCTTTCGCTCCTACCACTAGGCCCACTTCATTTGTATAAATAACATTACCTTTGACATATATTATTAAGTATCTATCACCTCTAAACAACTCTACAAATACCCTTAGTAGGCTATGCTTAGTGGTTAGGGATACCCCCTCTATATCTCTCAGCTTGTACATCTAGGATACTTTAAGTAGGCTGTTGTAATCCATCTCACTGCCGTAGCAAACTGGTTAGTCGATTTGGCTCTACCACAAGGTAATTTAAAATAGAAGTTACTACTTTCTATGATGAAAGCAACTTGCATCGTATCCACTGAGTCCATAAGAGTCTGTAGCTCTTTTAATTGTCCATTTGTAAACATATATATCCTTTAATTTAATTTGATTTTGATTTTGATTGGGAGAGAGTGTTAATCCTCTCTTCCTACTTTTACTGCAATTACTGTTCGCTTGTCATCCTGGTGTGCCTCTACATCTACAATAATGTCACTGTCTCTGTTTCCACCACTATGGTATACAACGATAGCACCATTAGGTGCCTCTATACCTGTCCAGAACCAAGTTGTGGTATCTAAACCAAATATAGAGTCGTCCTCATTTGGTAGTCTCCATAGATACCCACCGTGAGTCTCTTCATTCAGTTTGTCAATCATTTCACGGGCTTCCTCGTAAGTAGCTGCATCTTGTAGCTTCAGATAGTTGTCACTACTTAGAGTGTCTCTAACCAACACAACCTCTCCCTTTTTATTCTTAGCTACTTTACAGGCCTCATCCAAAGTAGTCATATAGATTAGGCTGCCTCCACTTGTAGCTACCCACATAACATCATCATAGTTTTGTCTATCTTTCGCTATCGCTCTAGCCTCTGTTATTGTTGGTGGTCTCCAGTCAGTGAACCCATCTACTGGGTTGCAGCTATTTACATTGTTCACCATGTTAGCTAGGTTTTGCTGTGTAGTGTATGCTACTTTCTCATACTGTAGTTTATTAATAATACCTCTGAAACCTTCATCGTGAGTTTCCACAAAGTCTACTAACTCTGCTACACTTCCAAATCTCATTCCATTATTACTCCAGTAAGTTACCCCACTAATCACTTCGTAGTCTGTTCTTGCCCATCTACGGCTATTAGCCACCTCTGTTAATACTGTTGACATTATAATTTCCTTTGTTTGATTTAATTTGATTAAGTAGTTAAAAGCTTGCTCAGGCTATACCACTATCCTGGGAAGTTAAGTAGTATCTGTGCTAGATGTCTACGTGTAGTAACACAGTAGTCTAACGAATGTTTGAGAGTAGGTCTCATTTCTTTTAATACCTTTATCTCCACTGCTAACTCCTTTATCTCCTTCTTTAGTTGTTCCTTATAGGTCATATTGTCCCCTTACTATGAGTTGCTGTTCATCCCCACCCTTCGCCCCTAATGCGTCCATCTCCGCTTTAGTAGGTAGC
>CAZTPV010000051.1:0-3346 GCA_964615085.1 uncultured Desulfurococcales archaeon | reverse complement strand
ATTACACCCTGCCTTGCAGTAGCTCTACTAAACGGTGAAGGCATACCCTCAGCTTGTGAAGCAGACTATCGCTCACTACTAGTAATGATGATAGACAACCTTTTGAGGGGTAGATGTCTAGCATGGATAGCGAATTTCAGCGGCTATGCAGTAACTAGTAAATGTCCACGTGCACTCTTTGCACACTGTACAGCTTCCCTAGCTTTCTACACTGATGCAACACTAATACCACACTTTGAGACTGGAGCACCCTACGCTTTAACAGGATCCCTAGCATTATCCTGGTATACAATTGTTCTAGCAACTTTATCCTACAACTACAATTACGTAGTACAAGAGGTTAAGGCTCTACAGCCAAGGAGGCTTGTTCCACATGCCTGTAGAACACAATTAATTCTTGAATCCAGCTCAAGATACTTTAAGAGGATGTTGGTAGAACCTGTATCAAACCATCATGTTATAGTACCATGTCCTACAAGGGGTTATGCGTTAGCACTTAGAACTAGCTTAGAGGCTTTAGGATTAAAGGAGATGGTTTTAGACTAGCCCATAAAACTTACAGTAGAGCTCAGCAGCTAGCACAGCTGCTCCAGCTGCTCCTCTAATAGTGTTATGGCCGAGTACGACCATTCTTAGCATGTTTCTCTCTTTTGCCTCAATCCTCCCAACAACTACACTCATACCTCCACCCGCTAGCCTATCGAGTCTTGGCTGTGGCCTGTCAACCTCTCTCCTAACGATAATAGGCTTCTCTGGCGCTGTTGGTAACTTCATGTCTTGGGGCACTCCTCTAAACTCCTCTAACGTGTTGATGGCTTGTTCCACGTCAATACTCCTAGAAGTCTCAAGGTACACTACTTCTAGGTGTCCATCAACTACTGGCACTCTTGTAGTTGTTGCATACACGTTCACGTCTAGCGGCTCTATAAAACCATCTACAAGTCTCCCTAGAATCTTTCTCGTCTCATTCTCAATCTTCCACTCCTCCTTCTCTATAAATGGTATAATGTTGTCTATGATCTCGATTGACGCTACTCCCCTGAGACCAGCTCCACTAACAGCTTGCATAGTTGTGACAATGATCCTCCTAAGCCCAAACTCGTCAAGTAGAGGCTTAACAGCTAACGTAAGTATTGCAGTGCTACAGTTAGGGTTCTTGACTATAACTCCTCCCCATCCTCTAACCCTTCTTTGAGTCTCAACAACTCCTAGATGCTCAGGGTTTACTTCTCCATTGATTAGGGGTACGTCTTTTTCAAGCCTTAGTGGACTAGCGTTAGAGAATACTAGTAGTCCTTTCCTAGCAAGCTCAACCTCTATGTCTAGAGCGACGTTGCTAGGGAGTGCCGAGAAGACTATCTCTATGCCCTCCTCCTTAATCTTATCAGCATCAATCCTCTCAACAACCATTTCGCCAATATCCTCTGGGAGGTTATTCTCTACAATCCATTTAGTTACATCACGGTATTTTCTTCCTACACTCCTCTCACTAGCTGCAAGATACGCTACTTCAAACCAAGGGTGCTTTGAGAGTATCTGTATGAATCTCTGCCCCACGAGTCCCGTAGCTCCAAGTACTGCAACTTTTATCCTGCTAGCCAAGGAGCTATCACCTCATCATGTAGTTTCCTTGCAAGCCTCCAAGCTTCACTCTTATCTGTCACCACGGATACCACGGGGCTTCCATGACCCCATATGATCGTTTTAACCCTATAGCCTAGTGCTATTGAGTGTATTCTTCTCAGCATTTCATCCTCTAGAACACCTATACCAACCATGTTTACTGAAGCTAAACTAGTTTTAACCTCTAGTCTTGATGCAATACCCTCTTTAACGATTATCGATAGTGCTCTTCTAGCTTTATCCTCATCGTGCTTCGAGACTATGAAGGCTATACTTGTTTCAGAGGGTGGCTGCACTACTGATACTATGTTGACACCGTTAGCTGCGAGTAGACTGGCAGCTCTAGCTAAGACTCCAAGCTTACCAGCCATACCGGATCCTCTAAGTACTAGCATGCTAAGATCTTCAAGTACTGTAACAGCTTTGACTGGTGGTGGTCCACCCTCCCTTGTAACTGTTGTTGAGCCTTTATGATTGAGGTCTAGGACCCTAACTGGTATCTCTGTGTTCTCAAGAGGTTCAAATGTTCTTGGATGGAACTTCCTTAACCCCAGCCTTGCCAGCTCACTAGCCTCCCTATAGCTTAGTACACGAACGCTCCTAGCTGAGGGGATTCTCCTTGGGTCTGCTGACATGATGCCAGGAACGTCCGTGTATAATCTAACTTCATCAGCTCCAAGATATGAAGCTATTAGTGTTGCAGTGTAGTCGCTACCACCTCTACCTAGTAGTGTTGTTGTGCCGTCTATTGTTCCAGCAATAAAGCCTGTAACCACAGGCACTATACCTGTCTTTAAAAGCCCCCCTACAACCTCCTTTACAAGCTTTGACGATACTTCATGTATTGGATTAGCTTCTCCAAAACTGTCATCAGTAACTATTCCAGCTTCCCTCCCAGTTAGCCATTTAGCTTCAAGGCCTCTAGCACGTAGTGTAGCCTCCATAACTATAGCGCTTAACTGTTCGCCAAAGGATGCAATATAGTCTCTAACTCTTGGTGTAGCTTCACCAAGGATGTTAACTGCCCATAAGGCCTTAAATAGCTGGCTCGCGACTCTCGCTAGCTCGCTAGCCGCTCTCATATAGGCTTCTTCGGGGAGTTCGAGAGACTTTAGCGTGTTAGCATACCTCTCATAAACAGTTTTTGCAGTGTCTTCAGCTCCTCTATCCCTAAACGATAATAGTATATCTGTTACACCCTTCATAGCTGAAACGACTACGACAACCCTATTACCTTCACCTACTAGTTTTTCAACTATCTCTGCAGCCTTATGAAACCCCTTAGGCGATGATAGTACACTTCCACCAAACTTTACTACTATAAGGGCCAAGGCTTACACCTTTCCTCTAAGTCTTCTGCAGCTAGTTGACTCCAGCCTCCGTATAAGGATTGCCACTATGCATTACTGAATCTGGGTCTTTAAGAGCATGACCAGTCGCTATAAGCACTATTGTTGAGTCATTAAGCTTATCTACGAGCCTTCCTAGAGCTGCTAGTGGTGCAGCGCTAGCAGGCTCAACGCCAATACCTTCAAGCCTAGCAAGGCTTATCTGAGCCCTAGTTATCTCGTCATCAGTAACCTCTATGAAGAACCCCTTAGACTCCTCTACAGCTCTCATAGCCTTAGGCCAGTTTATAGGCCTTCCAATTCTTATTGCTGACGCTATAGTCTTAGGATTGTCTATGAATACTGGTCTCCTTAACCCCATACGCCAAGCTTTA
>CAZTPV010000050.1:0-2510 GCA_964615085.1 uncultured Desulfurococcales archaeon | reverse complement strand
AGATTTCATAGTAGCTGAGAACCCAGACATCATCCTAGTCCTTGCAGACTCAACATGTCTTGAGAGAAGCCTCTTCCTCCCTCTAGAAGCTGTCAGCCATACTAATAGAGTTGTAGTAGCTTTAACCAAGGCTGATGAAGCGGCAAGAAGAAATATCAGAATCGACGTTAAAGGTCTAGAGAAGGAACTTAAAGTCCCTGTAGTAATGGTTTCAGCTCTCCAAGAGCGTGGAATAGATGAGCTACTTAACGCTATACTAGATAAGGCTCGTGAGCCCCGCAAAGGTGGTAGGAGGCTCATAGACTATAATGTTGACGTGATCGATAAAGTGTACACGGAGCTTTGTAGATGTGGACTCAGTAGCTACCTTATTGCTGAAGCACTAGTTGTAGGTGAGAGGGATGTTGAGGAGAAGGTTAAAGGAGAGTGTCCTGAGGCTGTTAGGGTTGCTAGGAGCTTTAGAAAAGGTATTAACAGTGAGGAGCTTTTAGAGAGTTTAACGGCGCAAAGGTATAGCCTCTCTGAGCTATTAGCCTCAAAATATGCTAGTGGTGGTATTCAGCCATCAGTGTCTAGAGTAGATTATGTGTTCCTACACCCAATCCTAGGGCCAATAACCTCACTGGCAATGCTCTTCACGCTCTTCCTAGCGGTGTTTGCTTTGAACACTGGGTTTCCGCTAAACGTTATAGCGAGAAGCTTAAATATTGAATGGCTTGCAGAAGCCTTTGAGAGGTATAGTATAGCTGGCATACTTGGAGAGTTCTTCTCATGGCTTGCAGCAGTAGTTCAGCAGAGCATACCTTCACCAGTTATTGGAAGCCTAGTTGCTGATGGCCTTATTGCTGGCGTTGGCGCTGTCATATCCTTTCTACCCTTAATAGCAATGGTGTTTATAGCGTTAGCAGTGCTTCAGGATTCTGGTCTACTACCTAGAATTGCTGCTGGTGTTGACCCTCTTCTAAGACTGTTTGGCGTTAGTGGTAGAGCCGTATTCCCGATGCTAGTTAGCCTAGGATGCAATGTTCCTGGGGTTATGGCTACACGAATCCTATCTCACGGCGAGAGGAGGGCTTCAATATTCTCCATACCCTTCATACCGTGTCAAGCTAGGCTCTTCGTCCTACTAGCTATTGCTAGTGCTGCAGCTATAACGCCGCTAGCACAAACGCTAGTGATATTCAGCGTCTATATCATAGCTTTAATCGTATTCGCTATCTCAGTTAGATTGTTTATGAGGGTTAAGAAGCTCACGCCAGAGGAAATGGTGATTGAGCAACCACCATTAAAGAAGCCTAGCGTTAAAGTAGTATTCTGGTTCTCTTGGAGTATGGTTAAACACTTCCTCTTAAGAGCAGGCTCAATAATTGTTGCTATGAGCCTTATCTCCTGGTTTCTAGTCAACTGTGGCCCTACCGGCATAGGCGTTGTAGCAGCGAAGAGTTTTGCAGCCTATGTAGGCCGTGCACTAGCCCCTCTAATCTCAATAGTATATGGTGTTGGTGCTAAAGAGGCTTGGAGAATAGCATTTGCTCTCCTAGTAGGCTTAGCCGCTAAAGAGATGTTCATTGAGTCACTAGCAATGACGACACCACTATGGGGTAAAGCTAGTATTACTACTGCTTTAAGATGGTTAAACCTTGGATTTAGTAGGTGGGTTGCACTTGCCCTCACTGCAACACTCTACATGCCATGTATAGCGACGATGACGGTTATGTATACTGAGTCTAGGAGTTTAAGACTTGTATTGGCATCACTAATCTACTCCATCATAGTCTCTCTTGCACTCGGGTTTACTGTAAGGATGGTTTTAGAGCTCTTCACTACATAGTCTTGATCGCAGCGTTACGCCATGCGATGTAAGCCAGCTAATAAGATCTCTAAACATCCTCTTATCATACGCTACTTCTTCAGGTTTGTTTAAGCCTATCCTACCAAGACCCTTATAGGCTTTAATGGCAAACCATGAGTGAACTAATCCAGTAAGGTACTGTAATGCTGTATTCTGAACCTTAAGGTCGTATTGGCTAACGTCTATAAGGTACTCTGCACACCGCCTACGCCCCCTCTCATCCCTACCCTCAACGGTCACGTAGAGGATAACTCTATCACCACTCTTAGGGAGAGTATCCTCTAGCAGTCGTGCAAGAAACTCCTTTGGAGTGATGCTATAGGCCCCAACACTAATGAGCTTAGTACTCAATAGGCCCAAGCTCTTAAGTACTCTTAGGATTGTACAGTGGCCTTTAGGCCTAATGGTATACTCTATCATCTCCTCAACACCCTTAAGAGTCTCAAGTAGTGTTCTAAGACCGTCAGTTGGCATTGCATCAAAGAAGCCTAACCCTGGTATGTAGACCTCAACACTATCATCTATGGGGTCTAGGAGCCTAACCTTCCCCTCAATGACTACTCTAGCAGGCCTCGTATACTCTTCAAGTAGATCATACGTATTCCATGAGGCTACAAGGCCTAGGATATTGCTTGAGGGCTGGGCAGCAATACCCCCA
>CAZTPV010000049.1:0-3263 GCA_964615085.1 uncultured Desulfurococcales archaeon | reverse complement strand
TCATTAAGATTCCTCTAGCAGCTTTAGAGTCTTTGACAACCTACAATGGTTTCGGGGGAAGAGCTTACGTAGATCCCTCCTAGCGAATAGAAGCACGTAGGTTACAGCGTCAAGAGCTTCAACTAGTAAGTCTTCATCAAGTATGAGAGCTCCACTCCAAACCTTAGTTGTTGGGTGCGTGTACTCACCAAGCCTAAGATATGTGCGGAGAATCCACTTCTTCCTAGACCCATGAACACCCTTAAGCCTCTTAACCATTGTTGCAGTAAAGCTAGCATAGCTCCTCTCTCTTCGCGCTACAAGGCTGAGTAGATCGTGCTCACTAAAGCCCATTAAGAGGTAGTAGGCGTATTGTACTGAGGCTTCAAGTAACAGCCTTAGCGTAGAGTAAACGCATATGACGCTACAAGAGGAGTTTAGGAGCTCCCTATAGGCTACTCTAACAGCTCCCCCAATAGAGTTGAATAGTTCCTCTAGCCTCTTGAGGCACTCCCAGAACCCTCTTGAAGGCATGAGAGGACTCCAGGAACAATTCTACTAAACAGTTTTAAGGCTTCTCTAACAACTTCACGAAAAGCTAAGAGATACCTGATAGCGTCTACAGCTGATATATAGCCTGCAGTTATAGCCCTCATTATGGGTTCAACGGCTTGCTTAATAGCCTCATAGTCTAGACATGCGTCTCTCACAGTATAGAAGGTCTCTTTAGACATGCATTCAGCAAGCTTATTAATGAGGTCGTAGCATACTATCCTATGCAGCTTATCAGCTTCAATTAAAAGGTCAAGGATCTCCCTAGCTATACTCTTTGCATGCTCCATCCTAACCTTTACTGGTATACTTTCATCTCCAAGTCCCTCAAGCTTGATTATTAGAGAGTATGCTTTAGGCTTAATACTAGACCATAGACTAGTAATCTCCCGGAGAAGCCTACCATACTCTACTCTCTCTTGCACAGTCCTAGAGGCATTCATAGCCTATACTCGCTCCCCTATATACCTTAAAGGATTTACCATAGACTCAAACTAGCTTATACGTTTTATGTTAAGGGTTCACTAGCACTGTACAACTGTCCTAGTTTAACCCAGACATCTCTACAAACTCTTGAGGCTTCCTCAAGAGGCTTAGGGTACCTAGAAGGTTTAGGATCGTAAGCATTTATGCAGTAGAATAGCCTAGATAGCTTCTCTTGCTCCCTCCAATCACCCTCAATGACACCCTTACCTAGGAGTCTACGAATACACCTCCTATACTCATCGTGAACTACAGCTGGCCCTGATAATGCTAGAGGAGTGCCTGGGAGAGGCATGAAGGTGTGTAGTCTAAAGGAGACTCCCTTCTCAGCGTAAAGCTCCATGAACCTGCATGTAGCCTTTATAGCATCCTCATCCTCTCCTGGAAGACCCATTATTATGTCGATAACAGGTTTGAACCCATACTTTATAGCGTAATCTATGGCCTCCTCTACATCCCTAACACTATGGCCTCTAAGCATGCTCCTTAAAAGATCGTCATCAGCTACCTGCAGCCCTATAGCTAGCCTCCTGTTAGCAACATACCTCTTAAGAACCTTAAGCACCTCAGGACCCGCGTACTCTGGTCTTGTTTCACTAGGGAATGTTCCTAGGTATGGTTTACCACCCTCACTTCGAACTCTTGAGAGCAGCTCTTCGAGAGCATCTAGGTTTGGTTCACCAGGTCTAGAAGACTGGTATGCTGGACCTATAGGTGCTACAAATCTTATACTCCTCCTGCCTGCCCTTATCCAGGCTCTTACACTCCTCAATATGGATTCTAGGCTACGGTACCTAGGCTTAGCCTTAAACATGTACGGGACTTGGCAGAACTTGCAATAGTAGAAGCAGCCTCTCATAATCTCAATTGGTGGGTACATTTCTAGAGGCTCGTAGTGAGCATCGTAGAGGCCTATATCCTCTAACAGTCTTATCCTAGTTATTCTAGGTGTATCTCCATCCATGAACCCTATGTTGGGTACTTCACTTATATCGCGCTCTCCAAGAACGTACTCTACGAGGCCTAGGACTGCAGGCTCGCCATCAGCTACTATCGATGCTTTAACACCAATCCTTAATAGCTGCCAGTAAGCACCTGAAGCGTGAGGGCCTCCTGCAGCGACAGTTACCCCTGGTATTCTTAGCACTTGCTTAATCTCTTTAGCGAGCTCTATGAAGAATGGTGTTGGGACACTATAAAGTACTAGAACCTTAAACCCTTTATCAACTCCATCCCTGATGATACTAGTAGGGTTGTCTTCTACAGCTACAAGCCTAACCCTACTACCATACGTTCTACTAATGCAGGAGAATACGTATGCTAGTGCGTTCCTTCCACCATACACTGTCCTACCGACAACAAGTAGTCTAGTCATCCCATTACCCCTACCATCGTGATCTAAAACACTGGCTGTCAGTAAGTTAAGTAGTTTCATTACCTCCTACGCTGAGCCTAGGGCTAGCAAGACTATGTATTCTACCCCTAGTAGCAGCTTACTGGAGAAGCATTGTTTAAGCATTTTCGATTAGCTTAAATCACGTAGTTTTACCGCAGTGTGGAGAGGAGAGGTGACTACTGCAGTGGCTGATAGAAGCCTACTAGTTGATGGAGCTAAGAAGTTGTCTACAGCGTTCTTGCTCCTCATCATAGCTAGCATCATAGTGATTGGGTGTAGTGCTGCCGTAGCGGTATCAGTTTACGCCTCTCTAGCACCCCTAGCTCTAGGGTTTAAGCATGTAGTGCCAGCAGCTACCTCAGCGATTGCGGCTGCTATGGGTAGCATTATAGCGTTGATTGTAGGGGGTATTATAGGCTTCATACTAGTCATAGTAAGCTTCATCGAGCTTTATAGAGGATTCTCATCTCTTAAAGCTTATGACGAGTCAAGGTACGGTATTGGCTCTACAGGTGCTAAGCTAGAGGTTATCGGCATGATACTATACCTCATTGGCCTAGTACTAGCTCTAGCTATAGCCTTTGTAGCATCCTTCACCGCTACAGCGCATAAAGCACCTACGCTAATGCCTAGCCCAGCGGCAACAGTTCTAGCAGGAGCTATGGCCGGTCTAATCACGCTATTTGTTGGAGGAATAATAGTGATTATTGGAGCTGTAATGATACTTATAGGCTTATGGAGGCTTGGCGATGAGCCTGGCGGCAGCCTGCTTAAAGCTTCATCAATACTCTGGATCATTGGAGCAATATTATTAATCATATATACCTCGGTAGGGTGTATTCTCCTCCTAATA
>CAZTPV010000048.1:0-3864 GCA_964615085.1 uncultured Desulfurococcales archaeon | reverse complement strand
GTAATACTCGCTGGGCTTCTAGGCTTCTTTGCTGTTGCAGTATTCATGGAGATTGTGGGAATGTTCTTCGCTATCGCGGCTATTAGAGCTGGATTAAAACCCTCAATAGCATGGAACATTATACTCGTTCTCAAACAGCTTGGAGTAGCTACTGGCCCTCTATGGCCACTATTAGTACTAGTCTACGTTCTACAGTTTACAACAAACATGTTAAACGCCTATAGTGGTGGACTAGCATTAACAGCTACAGTTGGCAAGCCAAGGCTAAGACCCTGGTTAACTCTAGCAGGTGCTATAGTAGGTTCACTAGTTGCTGTACTAGGAATCATCTGGTACTGGATACCATTTCTCACAATGCTAGCAAATTGGATATCACCAATAGCAGCGGTCCTACTAACTGAGTACTATATTGTTTGTAAAGGCTCATTGGCCGAGAAGCCCAAGGTGAGAGTTGGGGCAATTATAGCATGGTTCGTTGGCGGTCTAGTGTCCTACCTACTATCAACTTATGCTCCATACTTCGTTCCATGCCTTCTAGGTATGGGTGTTGCAGCAGTAATCCACTGGGCTACAAGGAGGCTAGGACTTTAAGGCCTTATCATTCTAGCTTTCCTCTAAACATTTCTGGCAACTACTATTTTCTTAACAATATCCCCAGCTCTCTCACTAACAGCACCAGTGAGTAGGGCTAACCCATACAGTATAGCGTGAGGTCTTGGTGGGCAGCCAGGAACATATACGACCTCCCTAATGCAGTCTTCAATCCCAAGCTCTTTGGAGTATTTGAGTAAACTGGGGACACCGCCAACTACAGCTGAGCTATCATGCCATATGCCTCCACCGCAGGCACAAGCACCGATAGCGACTATGGACACTTCCCCAGCAGCTCTAATAGCCTCAACAACTCTAGGTAGTGATTGTAGCGTTATAGGTCCTGTTAAGAGTATAGCATCAGCGTGTCTTGGTGACTCAACTAGCTTTACTCCAAGTCTTTCTGGATCGTATCTGGGCGATAATGCTGCTAGAATCTCAATGTCACAGCCATTACATCCTCCACTATTAACGTGGTAGACCCATAAGCTTCTCCTCCTCAAGCCCACCCCCTCCTAGACCTAGCAAGAGCTAACGATACCTTTAGAGCTCTACAGCTAGGGCATAGCCTGGAATAATCCTCTCTTAGGCTTACGGTCTTCTGCACTTCACTCCATGCTTTAGCTGATGTGAATGTAGCTCCACATTCTCTACAGTCTACACCGCTTTGACCAAATAGTTGAACCAGGTTACCCATATCTCTCGTAGGTAGCTCATACTCGCTACTCATAGTTATAGCGTTGTATGGGCAGATATCAGCACACCAGGCACAGAAGATGCATCGGTACACGAGATGCTTAACCACTACTACTCCATCACCAGCTTCAACGCTTATAGCCTTGGCGGGGCAGGCATGAGCACAGGCTCCGCAAGCGTGGCACTTATTTACATCAATAGATAATAGTCCCCTGAAACTTTGGGGAGCTGGAATACGTTTAAACGGATACTCTTTAACCGTTTCAACCCTTTTTAAGCCTTCAATTAATGCTCTAAGGCGGGTCATGGAGACCACCCCTTAGCAGCTTGTCTAAAGCTTACAATCCTCCTCCTACCACTATGAGCGTCAATGACAACGAGTCTATCAGTACAAGAGAAGCAGGGATCAATGCTAGATATAACCACTGGTGCGTCTGCTAACCTAACACCTCGAAGCATTAATGGTAGTAAAGCAATATTGTTGTAGCTTGGAGCTCTAACCTTCCATCTCCAAAGCCTATTACAGTACCCTGTAACTACAAAGTGTATAACCTCTCCTCTAGGAGCTTCAGAGGCAGCCATACCCATTCTCAACGGAGTATAAGGTATAGGGGTTCTAGCTTCCCCCTTACCAGTAGCCTGGCTAGCAAGCTGCTTCAACATCCTAGCCGACTCTAAAGCCTCTTCAAGTCTAACCACGACTCTAGCCATGCAGTCACCTTCATCTCTAACCACAACATTAAAGTCTATGAGGCTGTAAGCCTCGTAGGGGTGGTTCCTACGTACATCAACACCAACGCCAGAAGCTCTAGCTGTTGGCCCTAACGCAGCTTTACTCCATGCATCATTCTTAGAGAGGATCCCGACTCCTTCAAGTCTTGTACGAACCTCATTTACTTCAAGATAGGCTTTTGCCAGCTTCACCGCCTTAGCTACAACTCCTTCTACTCGGCTAGCGATACTCCTAAGAGTATCAGGGTTTACGAGGCGTCTAACACCTCCAGGTATGGCCATAGAATATGTCTTCCTATTCCCAGTGATAAGCTCTGCTGAGTCCATTACTGCTTCTCGAAGGCTCATGAGGTGCATGAATCCTGTATCAAAGCCTATAGTATGAAAGACTACAGCGACTAATAGTAAGTGGCTATGGATACGCTCAAGCTCTAGGAGGAAGGTTCTCAGTATTTTAGCCTCTTCAGGAACCTCAACATGTAGGGCTTCCTCTAAGGCTCTACAGTACGTGATACTGTGAACGAAGCCGCATATACCGCATATTCTCTCTGCAAGAAATGGTACCTGATAGTAAGTAAACCTATCCTCAGCAAGCTTCTCAATACCACGATAAACGAAGAACCCTCTATACTTTACATCAACAACTCTCTCCCCATCAACTATTAGTTCAAACATTTCTGGCTCGTGGAGAGCTGGGTGATAGGGGCCTATTGGCAGAATTGGGCCCCTCTTAGTGCTTATCCCCCTCCTTAGAGCCTCACTAACCTCAAGTCTTAGCTCTGGCGAGTCCTTTCTAAGAGGGAATACCCCTTCAGGCCAGCAGTCTGGTAGTACTAGCCTACCTCTTCCAGGATGATTACGGTACTCTAGCCCGTAGAGATCTCTAATCTCCCACTCACACCAAATGCAAGGAGGACTGTCAAGCATAGAGCCTATAGAGTCTAAGACTGTTACACTTGTTACCCGTGTCCTCAGAACCACGTATGTGTCGTGGAAGGGGCAGTCAAGTATGTATGCAACATAGTAATAGCCATCAATAGGCCTCATATCGTAAGCTAAGCATGTAGTTAGTCTACAAGTCTTAGAGTCGTGAAGCTTTACAACATATAATGGTAGTTTTGATGAATCAACAAGGCAGTCAACAATTCTCCCGTAGGTTTTACATGATGGTAACGGTATGCCTACAGCTTCAATGGCTTTGAGCAAGTTTTCTCTCAAAGCTTTACCCTCACAACATAGACTTTATGATTTATGAAGTCTATGTGGCTTATCCTATAGTCCTTAAGAAGGTTCTTACAGCCTTTAACGTCTACGTATAGGATACCATTATCCTTGACCTCTAGGTACACAACGTCTCTTGCCACGAGCCTCTCAACACCTTCAGTTAAATCAATTATCTTAGACTCGCACATGGCTTACTCACCCTCGGAGAAGAGCTGTTACAAGCGGTTGTAGACGAGTATATAATAGTGAGCTCCTTGGCAAGTGGGCTACACTAAGACCTCTAGACTCGTACTCAGCTAGTATAGGGTCCCAAGGTACTCTAAAGCATGGTATCTTATCATCAGAGAATATGGTCTCGTAGACCCTTAAGGCCTTAATCTCATCATCAACCTTGTTTATGACTAGGTAGAATCGCTTCACGCTAAGATCTCTCGCGAGACCTACAAGTTTCTTAGCTATAACCATGCTTCGAGGAGTAGGCTCTGAAACCACTATCATGGCATCAAAATGCTCTGCTAGCCCTCTACCAAAAACCTCGGCACCAGCTTCACTATCAACTATGATCACGCCTTTAACTCTTGTCAGTACGTGTAGTATGAATGCTTTTGCAAGCGCTATTGC
>CAZTPV010000047.1:0-7002 GCA_964615085.1 uncultured Desulfurococcales archaeon | reverse complement strand
CTTTCATGGATGAAGCAGTCTCTAAGTCTATAGCATTCCTAAGCGTCTTCCACGATAAGCTTAAAGGCCTACCAGTAATGGTGAGCTTCTCTGGTGGTAAGGATAGCCTAGTCTCTCTACACCTAGCTGTAGAGGCTGGTCTTAGCCCAGTAGCAGTCTTCAACGATACTGGTTTAGAGCTCCCAGAGACTCTTAAAGCTGTTGAGAAGGCATCTCAGCTCCTTAGCGTAGAGGTTCTTGAGACACGTGCTGGAGACGTCTTCTGGCGTGTTGTAGGCTTCTTTGGGCCACCAGCTAGAGGGTATAGGTGGTGTTCTAGACTACTAAAGCTAGCCCCCATGGCTAAGCTGATTAAGTCTAGGTTCCCCAATGGTGCTCTAAACATTGTTGGTCAGCGTGCTGTTGAGAGTCTTGAGAGAGCTAGATCGCCTAGAGTCTGGAGGAATAGGTGGTTTCCTAGAGTACTCAACATATCGCCGATACAGTACTGGAACTCTATGATGGTGTGGCTCTACATCTGGAGTAGGAGGCTACCATACAACAAGCTCTACGACTACGGTTTTGAGAGAGTTGGATGCTACATATGCCCTCAAAGTAGCCTAGCAGACTACGAGAGGATTAAGAAGCTGTACCCAAGCTTATGGTCTAGATGGGAGAGCTTCCTAGAGGATTGGAGGAGGAGGCACAATCTACCTCCAGAATGGGTTAGGCATGGTCTTTGGAGGTGGAGTAGAAGGCATCCAAACCTCACGTCTATAGCGCGTAGACTCAACATTAATGGTGTGCTTAGACCGTATCCTCCAGAGCCTAGAGACCCCCTAGGTGCTCGTAGGATAGGCGATACCATAGTCTTTAAGGTAGACTTATCTAAGCCTATAGAAGCCCTCTCAGCAATCCTAGGTGTTAAAGCATCTAAGACTAGTAGTGGAGTTATAGTGCTTGGCAACTCTAAGTGTAGGGTCGTGGTTGAGGGCTCTAAGCTAGAGTTTAGTGGAGCCGACTACTCCATCATAGTAGACCTCGTGAAGACCATATACATGTACTACCTGTGTATAGGTTGTGGAGCTTGTGAGGCAACATGCCCACTATCAAGTATTAGGCTTGAAGGGAGACCAGTAAGACCAGTAGTTGCAGGTGAATGCCTCTCATGCAGATTGTGCATAGACTCGTGCCCCATAGCCGGCGATTACGCTGGTGAACTAATACTACCGAGACTCCTAGGCGAAGAGGCTGTGAAGGCTGCTAGGAGGGGGGCTCGTAAGGTCATGGAGATTGTGCGTAAGGTGTACGGGATACCTAGGAGTAGGCCTTCCCGTAGTGGTGAACTATCTCTACCACCAGAATCCTTTTGGAGCTAGACTACGGGTAAGCCCTATAAGCGGCCTCTCACAGAACTCCACGACTACTATGGTGATGAGTAGGCCCCCCTACCTGGCTTGACTGGTGAAGAACCCGAAGTTAGCTGACCACCTCCTACCTAGCTCTCGTGTAGCCTCTACCAATAGCCTCCATCATAGCCTCGTAGACTGCTTCAAGGCTTGAGGGGTGTGGTGGGATCATCTCTACAGCCTTGCTTAAAGGTATCCTATGCTCCATGATGTATGCTAGTAGCCCTGCAGCAGAGGCTGCTTCAGGTAGAGCTAGTTCGGCACGTGCGATCCTACCATCCCTAGTATAGTGTAGTTTAACGTAGCATGTTCTAGGGGTTAGACTATCTAGCTTAGCTTCTAGAGAGTAGCTCCAGTATAGAGTGTAGCTTGTGGTATCCACTCCTCTAAGCTCTGGATCCTCTACGTATGCTAGTTGTGGGCTAGTGTAGATCACTACTGGGATTACTCTAGGCTTGTAGAATGGTTCTCCAAGAATCATTCTCGCAGCAGCTATGCTCTCAGCTATAGCTTTGTGAGCGAGCATAGGCTCTCCAGTAGCATCACCAGCAGCGTATACGTGTGGATTACTAGTCCTCTGGCCTTCAATAAGCCTGATAAACCCTCTCTCATCAACCTCAACCCCCACTGCTTCAACACCTAGATCGCTAGTCCTAGGCCTCCTACCAGTAGAGACTACTACGAGGTCGTAGCTTCTACATACTCCTCGACTACAGACTACTGCTCCCCCATTACTAGTATATGCTTGCTCTACTGGTGTTGAGGTGTAGATGTTTACACCTAAACCCTTAAGGATGTGTTGCACTGTCTTACCTAAACCCCCGAGGCCAGGTAGTAGAGTGTCTAGAGCCTCGTACAGATCTACACTAACACCACTACATGCTAGTGCTTCAGCAACCTCAACACCTGCAGGCCCACCACCAATGACAGCTACTCTTGACGCCTCAATACTCGTGTACCAGAAGTCATCTACAACAACCACTCTATCGCCAAGCCTAACACCCTTAGGGGTTGAGGGTTTTGATCCAGGTGCTAGTATGAGGTTTCTAGCCTCAATACGCTCACCACCACACTCTATGAGGAAGCAGCTCCCATCACCCCTCTTGATCCTAGCATGGCACTCGTAGATGCTTACACCACTAGCCTCTAGGAGTAGCTTAACACCCTGAGAAGCTTCAGAGGCAACCCTTCTAGCCTCCTCTAGTAGCTTACTTAACGGTGGTGTAGCAATACTGTAGCCGTGTGATAGTGCTTGAAGCATTATGTGCGCGTGGTGTAGTAGTGTTTTAGCTGGTACACAGCCATGGTTTACACATGTGCCACCAATCCTAGAGGACTCCATTAAGGCTACACTAAGCCCTCTCCTAGCTAGGAGGACGGCTGCAGGATAACCACCAACACCACTACCGATGACAGCTACATCATACAATCATGTACACCCCTCTACTAGTGGGGGTGTGCATAGGGTTTAGTCTCTAGCTACCACTCCTAGAGCTTGTAGAGGGTTACTAGTATCTGCCTCTCACCTACAAGCTTCTTGAGAAGGCTTTCAGCCTCTCTCCTACCTAGTGGAGCTCCAACTCTAGCAGCTGCCTTAACAACACCCTTCTCGATGTAGAAGAGGTAGTCTGTACCACCAACTGTGAGTCTTAGGAGGAGCTTACCCATAGCCTCTCTAGTCATTATCCTAGCTAGGTGTGGGTCGTTTATAGGCCCCCTAAACAGTATTGGGGACTTGATAACCATTCTAACAACCTCTGGTAGGTTAGCTAGTTTTGCAGCCATAGCATCATCGTAGTCTGGTGAGACCTCTAGGCTAAACTCGATTATAGGTGGTTTAGCCTCCTCAACAACCTCCTCAACCCCACCCCTCCTCTCAATAAGCACTTCAGCGTGGTCAATAGCCTCCTCAACTCTAACACTAAAACCTCTACTCCTAGCCCATGCTGCTACAAGCTCTGATACTGGCTTAGGATCAGTGTATACTAGAACCCTCATACTCCTCCTAACAGCCTTCTCAAGCTCAGTGAAGGGTATGAAGCCTCCAAAACCTCGGTAATCTAGCCTCTCAACTCTAGCTCTACGACTCAACTATGACCACCTCCCCGCCTAGCATAGTCTTCAAGAGCTTCTAGGACAGCGTCAACAGCCTCACCCCTAATCACAGTACCATAGCTTAGCGCTAGTACTTTAACCTCTAGCCTCCTAGCGTTATTGATGAAGTCCATTATCGTCTCCAAGCTGGTTTTAAGTGAAGCAATGTATGATAGCACCATTAGCCTAGCATCCCTCTTATCGTCGACGAAAACCCTCCATAATCCTGGCGGTGTTATAGCCCCTATAACTGGTCCTGGGAATAGTATAGCTGCACTAGGATCGTAGACCATGAAGCCTAGAGGTGTACAGCCTTTAACAGGTATTATTGAGAGCTCTACTGAGCCTAGTAGTAGGCTTCTACCCCTATAACCAACCTCTATAACCCTCTTAGGCTTAGCTTCAAGCTCTCCTAGAACTCTAGCAGCCTGACATGAAGCTACTAGTGCTGCTGATGGAAGCTTCTCTAACAGCCATGAAACCCCACTGGTGTTAGCGGCATCGCTAGTGTTTAGTATAACGTACTTAACCCTATCCAGGTCCTCTATAAGACTCCTCATGCACCTCCAAACTCTTGATCTCGAGGCTAAGCCTCCACAGCCAATAATAGCAGCCTCCTCACCATCAACAACAAGGTACTGGCTTGGAGTAAGTGTTGGTTCAGCACCACCACTAAAACCTAGCCAGTATACTCTATGGGCCTCAGACTCGTATACTGGTACTGGCTCAAGAATCCTAGCCTCACTACGCCCTGTAAGACTCCACGCCTTAACTCTAACCCTAGCACCTGGAGGCTTAGATGCTATCTTGACAGCGTCAAGACCCTGGGCCACCTGTCCTTTAACACTAGCGTAGGCTCCAGTAACAGTCCTAGTCCTAATAACCATCCTGAGAAGATACCTACCAGAATAGTCTTGGACCTCTACAAGGTAGTCGTCGTAGCCTAGCATCGATATCAGTCTTAGAGCAGTCTCATCAACTACATTCGATACTGGTGTGAAGCTATCATAGTAGACTAGTGTAGCGTATCTTGGAGGCCTACTAGACTTTGCAACCCTAGTATCATCCTCTATTATCGAGATCTTAGGCTTAGCCTCAGAGACCCTAGACTCAACACCACTAGCAACAGCATCAACAATCCTCCCCAGAATCTTCTGTACACGTCCACTAGCACTACCAGACACAATCACGTGAGTACCCTCACCAGTGTCGACAATGTCCACGGTTACTACTAGAGACTCCCTCTCACCCTTAGCTATAAGGACTACAGCATCCTCAAACTCGTAGACTCTAAGCCCAAGCTTAACCCTCCTATGCCCTAGGCCAAGAGCTCTAGGGACTCTAAGCTCTAGAGTATCCTCAGAGACATCTACAACAACGTCACTAGCAAGACGTAGTAGAGGGTAGACCCTACCAATAATACTCCTAACGCTCTCAGGGTCTAAGGGGACTACTAGCCTCCTAGCCTCAACCATAGCTTACATCATCCCCTAACTCTACACCATACCCTTTAGGGGGCCCCACCATAAACTAGTCGTTTAGGCGTCCTTATAAAGAGGTGGCTAGCACTACAAACCCTAGCCTATAGCCTAGCTGAGGCTTCTAGGGGTGCTAGCTCATGGCCAGCCTTAAAATACTACACGTATCCGATATACACTGCTGCACAACAATACTCGAAGAGATTCTAGGAAGGGTTGTAGACGCTGTTGACGCTATAACTGTTAGCGGAGACTTTGAATGTGATGAAGAGGTTATCGAGGTGTTGAAGTCAGCTAGGAAGCCAGTATTCGCTGTCACTGGCAACATGGACGACCACTATATAGCTAAGAGGCTTAAGGAGGAGGGTCTAAGCGTTGAAGCAGAAGTAGTAGAGTATAGGGGGTACCTGTTCGCAGGGATTAGTGGTCGTGAACCACTAGCAACAATGGAGAAGGTGCGTAGCGAGCTAAGATCTAGGAGTAGTAGGAGCATAATAATAGCACACCACCCACCCCACGGCCTCGTAGACGTGGCTTGGAGTGGTGTTCACGCAGGCCTCTACGAGGCTAGGAGGCTAGTTGAGGAGCTCCAGCCAATAGCCTACCTATGCGGCCACATACATGAAGCTCGTGGTGTTGCAAAGCATGGTAGAACACTTGTAGTGAATCCTGGACCCGTAAGCGACGGCTACTACGCCATAGTGGTTGTTGAGGATGATAAAGCTACTGCTGAGCTTCACCGCGCCTTTTAAAGAAGGAGTCTAGTGTACGACTAGGCTTCCTACCCTCAATAATCCTCTCAACAAAATCGTCTCTAACAGGCTCGTAAACCTCCTTATAGAACTTTTGAGGATCTAGTAGAACCTGCCTAGGGAACTTAGAGAGGTATTCTAGTGCAGCCTTCCAAGCCCTCTCAAAACCTATCCCAGCAGCATCAAACCTAGCTGCAACCTGTCTATCAAAATCCCTTGGAGTCTGCTCAACACCACCCATCATGAAGTATCCACTAGGCCCTACCTGAACCTTCTCACCAGCAACCTCCACCATTCTAGGCCTCTCAGCACTAGTAGGCTTAGAGCTCTTAACAGGTCTCCATGGACTCCTCTTCTGAGGCCCATAGTGTTTTGCCCATGCGTAGAATATTGCTCTGTTTAGTCCAAAGCTTTTAGCCTTATCAGTATCACCGTAGAGTAGATAGTATCTAGCAGCTTGAAGCAAAGCCATAACCTGAAAACGACCAATACGACCCTCAACAACGAGTTGTGATGGCTGTTCAACTCCAATCTCAAGCCTTGTAGACTTAATCTTGTATGATGCTAGTGGGCTCCTCGATGGTGGTACATGCTTTAAAGCCTCTAGAGCTAGTGCATCAGCTTCACCCTCAACATAGGTGTCCCACCCGTCCTCAACCCTATAGGAGCCAGGCTTACACCATTCAAGTGGGTTGAAGGAGTCCATCCTATTAGGCTTGAACGGTACTGCTACAAGATCCTTCTCACGGTGTAGGCTTAGAGGAGCTGTAAACACCCTCTTAAAGTCTATAAGGTTTTCAACCTTAACGCGACAGCCTACTGGTAGTACTAGCCTCTTAATCTTCTCTGAAACCCTCCTCAACACGTACTCAGCTACAGCAAAAGCCACATCTACTGGATGCGCCTTCTCAAGACAATCCCTAAACGCCCCCTCATGGATCCGTACATGAACACCCTCACCACTCCACAAGAGGTAGACGCTACGAGTAACCCCTTGAGACTCAAGGAACTCTACTATGATCCTCGCAGCCTCCAAAGCCGCTCTCCAACACTCAAGACTAGAGTCTATATCCCAGAACACTGTCGACGCAGCAACATTAGAGGCGTCCTCAACATCCCTACTAGACTGTAGCCTCTTGTAGACACAGATGCTAGTATAGAAGGTTCTAACACCACGACCATGAAACCTCCTCACAAGCCCAATAACGTCTAACGGGTTTGAGATAGTGAGTGGCTTACCGCCAGGCAGCCAGCGGATAAACAGCCTCCTATTCCTAAACGGCTTAGACT
>CAZTPV010000046.1:0-4539 GCA_964615085.1 uncultured Desulfurococcales archaeon | reverse complement strand
ATCATTAGAAAGAGCCAGTTGCTTAAGAAAATCACGAGCCAGACCACCCTTGATAAGTATTTAAAATAGTGGCATGAAGCCTACACTAACCTGGGACAGTACCATGCCTCAATTATCTACTGGACTTGTAATCGCTGGCGCCTACGCTGATAAAGTCCGTAGAGTGCTCTTTGCACAATTAAAGGATGAGATTAAGTCAGGGAAACTTACCCCTCAGAAGGTAGCTCAAAAAGCTGGAGAGCTAAACAGAATCTTATTCGAAATACTGGTTAACAAGCTTAAGATAGATAAAGGTGATGTCGTCCGAATAAGAGTAGAATATGATCTGCATGACAGCGAGATAGAATGGCATCTAGAAACACTTAGCATAGAAGTATTCAAGAGGGTACCTGAAGAAGAGGTTGAGAAAGCTGTCAAGGAAACTATCTCTAAAGCAAAGGAAATTCTAGGAGCACCCGTTACAGCTGCTGAGGCAGAGTGGACAGGTGAAAAGCCAACTGAGGGGGAAGTTCTACCTACAAAAGCTTCAAGAGTTATAAGGATAGGAAGTGAAGAGAATAAACTACTATACTTGATTTTAGATGAGAAGGGCTCGCCCATGGGTATAGCTGAGTTATTAAAACAGGACAGGGAGTCTAAAATCACGGTAATAGTTAAACCTGAAGGAGTTAAACATGCGCTAAAAACTGAACACACTATTGGAAAAAGCCTAGAAGAGATTAGTGACGAGGAGCTTCTCAACATGATCAATAGCCTAAGATATCAGGAAGCTCCGCGCGATGAAGCTGAAAAACTCATACGAGAAGCAATTAAGCTAATATCGTAACAAACTAATTCAGCGAGGTCTCCAATCATCACATTTTCTCAGCACAGACTGGCTACATCATCAATCCGATATAGCATCTCAGCCAGGCTTAAAAATATCTTCCATTACATCTATCTACTTCAACCACCACTAGTTCAATACTACGTGCTAGCCTATCTAGAGATCTTTGTGCAAAATAGTCGTTGATCATTGTTTGAGTATCATGATCTGTAAAAGCGGATATTACCTTGAGTAAATACTTTGTCATTTATAGTTATGTTTGGCTAAATTACTAATTAGCCTAAAGAGTATTATGAGTTTAATAACATGCTAGCATGGTACCTAGATGGTACGTTTAACGGTATATGAAGTATTTCCGGGACAAAAATACCCATGTATTCAGTGATGAATTTGGTTGTAGAAGGAAATCTCTACTCTAGGCTTTCTCGAGCTATTCACATAGATCAAGACTCTCACGAAGCTTCTTCGTAAGTCCTATCCTTACTCCTAGCCTCTTATCATTGTAGATGTATATGAGCTTCTTAGTCTGTAATCTCCTTAAGACATTCAGCAGCCATGCCCTATCTGCATCAAGTTGCTGTTCAAGTTGATCTAGATATAGATAAGTTGAGCCCCACTCGCCATAGTGTCTAACAAGAAACTCTAGTACATCTCTCTCATCATCCTCTAGCTGCAGCATGTTTACTATTGAAAGCATGCATTTGAGTTTAGACTTTTGTTGTTTCTTGCTCCTATAATTGTTTAGCTCAGCAATAAACGACAAAAGTTTCTCCGAGGACTTTTTGACTTCACTCACAGTCTTGTAGTTTATTGCTGAGCTAACTTGTTTAGCCTCTGTACTACGCAGGATAGTTTGTGCTAAAGCTATGTATTGCTTGGTTCTGCTGGCCATTTCACGTTCAAGTATCTGTCTGGCATACTCCTCTCCCTGAGGTGTTAGCTGCCAGTAACCATTCTCATACTCGAAGAGGCCTCTGGTTCTCCAATAACTTAAATAACTGCTAATGTATCTTGTAGGATAGCCTAACGCTTGTGCTATCTCAGCAGCACGCATAGGTTTAGCTAATAGCATGATGGCTATTGCTTCAACTATCTTGCTTCTTGGCCCACTATGTCTGCTTTTCCTTACACTATCCTGGCTATCTACGGTTAATGGCTTTAGCTCACTTGCATCCTCTTTGTGTTTAGTTCTTTCTCTCAATACCCCCCTATACACAACTACGTCTTAACCAATAATTGATTGTAGAGGGTTAGTGTTACCAGTTATGATGATACTTTACTTTAGATTATTGGTAGGAATTGTTTATACATCATTGCTATGGAGAGCATCATTAGTATTACCCATAGTAGGGGTCTTCTCCTAATAACTTTTGAACCATCAAGTGGAGGTACTGGTAAGAGGTTAAAGAATGCTAGGGCAGCGTTTATCATCATGAAACCGTAACCAAAATAGTTTATACCGTTCAGATGCGACAAAAGGTAACCTACTCCTGCAAGTAACACGTTTGTTGCCGGTCCTGCTGCAGCTATATCGGCTTCATGAACTCTATAGTATGATGTGTAGCAGTAGACAATAACGTAGCCTGGCGCTATGAATGCTATAGGTGCTCTTGGTAATCCTACAAAGTTTAGGCTTTGTAAGATACCTGAACCTATGGTGATTAATATACCGTAGAGTGTATACTTAAAGCCCGCTCTACATCCACAAGCTACAGCTACTCTACTGTGGGCAAGTTCATGTAGTATAACTCCTACTATTGCTCCAATGAGTATTCCAAACCCGTAAGTGTTTAATCCACGTGTAATGTCTATTATGAGGTTTAATCCTTCTAAGCCGAAAGCTGCTATGAAGCCTGCGAGTATAATCAATAGTATAGTGTATCTTCCTGACCTAGTCAACTCTAACTACGACCTCTTCCCCATAGTCAACAACAACTCTTATAAAACCTTTAAGCATTGAATCAACCTCTGGATCGCCAGTGTCTACTAATAGGCGTTGTAGTCTAGACATCTTAGATCTTGTGGCAACAACTATAATATTCTTCTTGCCTACAAGCCTTATCACGTCTGGAGCTATCTGCTGGTTACCACGGCCAAAAATGAATCCCTGACCTCCTATAGGTGTGACGATAATCTTTATGTTTACGCCCTTTCTTAGGTATTCGTGTACGATCTCCTGAAGCTTATATGCGTCAACGTCAAGAGCTAATGGTTTAAACTCATAGTATACATCTACACCGAGCAGTGTCTTAGGTAGCCCCAGGTAGTCTGCTATGGCCTTAACAGTTGAGCCAGGCCCTAAAATCAATAGATCTTTACGACTTATCATATTGTAGTCTATGAGGTGTCTAGCTATTGCGAGTTGGTTCTCTCTCTCATCAGGAGTTAGTTGAGTTGGTTGCTTCGATGAGGGGACTCTTTGGGGTCCGCAAATCGTTTGTGCTATACCATAGATTTTAGTCATAAGCTTATTAGCACGGAATAAATCTTCATCAATATCCACTATTTCTCCGGGACAAGTAGATGCTAATCCATTAATATAGTTGGCTAGCAGGTTTGCTGACTCCTCAGGGCTTATTGCGAAGACGCTACTATACATTTTTACACCGGCTGGAACCCCTAAGATAGGCAGTGAATCGCCTACAACACTATAAACATCGCGTGCTGTACCATCACCACCTACAAATATTATCACCTTAGGGTTTTTGCTTAAGCATAGCCTAATAGTATTTATAGTATCGAGCCTAGTAGTTGGGAAGCTTTTAACCTCGTACACTACCTCATAATTGAAGCTAAACTCTCTTAATATGTCCTCTCCCATAACCGACGAAGCTGTCAAAACCATTATCTTATTCCTCAGCGGCTTAAGAGCCCTAATGAAGCGTCTTGCTCTCTCTAATGCTATTAACCGCTTAACCTTCCTTAACGCCTTAAGAGCGTAAGGTCCATCGCTACCTTTATAGCCTAAAGGACCACCTAAACCTGCTAGGGGGTTTATGAGAAAACATACTCTCACTAGCTTATCATTATAGTTCATTCCCGAGCCCCTACAGCCATTTAGCCGATGAGGAGGGCTCCGGGCTTTACCGTTTACTGCTTAGGGTGAGGAAAGGGGATGCCGGCCCGAGGCTCCTGGAGATTTACCAACAATACGAGCTTCCACATTGCTTGTAATAGTATATTGGCTCAACTTCTATCTATATGTATTGAGGAATTAGATGTTGAAGTGTTTAATGCTAGAGGCTCCTCTAGTTATGATAATGCTCAATGTAAATTAAAGTTATGTGGTTCTTGGTGTGTGGGCGAGGAGTACACGTCTTGTATTAACATACTTGAATCTTTATTGCCTAATACACTGCTACCAGATATTGCATACGAGTGTTCTACTGAAGAGGAGAATTGTATGAGCATTAGTGAAGTGACAAGAACTATTGTGAAGACAATCCTAAAGGAATATTCTGGAAGGCTTTTAAGCCTAATGGATCACTATGGTGTAGAAGTCTTTCTGGTTATTGGATGGAATGGTGAGGCTGTTGCTGGAGTCGGTGAAGGCGATAAAATTGTATTACCACGTCTAAGAGCACCAATACATATTCATACTCATCCAAACGGTGTTTGCTACCCCTCATGGCGTGATCTCGAAATGTATGCTGGTTTCTTCGCTGATGGCGGCGTAGTAGCGGGTGTGTTATCACGTAATTGTGCTAGCTTTT
>CAZTPV010000045.1:0-8434 GCA_964615085.1 uncultured Desulfurococcales archaeon | reverse complement strand
TAATGGAATTCACATGCACAGAATTGAAGACATAGACCCTTGGAGCGACGCCATAGCCAAGGTAGCTCTACTTAAAGTTAAGAAGGGGCAGAAAGTACTTGATATATGTACTGGTCTTGGCTACACAGCTATAGCATCTCTACTTCGAGGGGCAGTTGTCACTACTATAGAAAAGAGTAGAGGAGTACTAGCGTTAGCTGAACATAATCCTTATAGTTGGCTACTAAAGCATACCAATGTTGAGATTCTAGTTGGCGATGCTACACGCATAGTCAAGACCTTAGACGATGAAAGTTTTGATAGAATTATGCACGATCCTCCAAGGTATAGTCTTGCAGGAGAACTCTACTCCCTCAAATTCTACTTTGAACTTTATAGGGTGTTAAAAAGTGGAGGGTTGCTTGTACACTATGTCGGTGCACCCTACATGGGTAGAGGTAAGAGCATTGTTGAGGGAGTTATTAGGAGACTTAGAGCTGTAGGATTCATAGAGGTTAAGTATCACTATAGAACTGGCTGTGTGACTTCTAGGAAGCCTTGAACCTCCATATTTTGTAGTACAATTGTATAAGTTTAAATTCACCTGGCTTATCATCTGCTACGGTGAATGTATGACTATGCACGCTAAGTTCCCACCAGAGCCCGAAATCAGAGCAGAGGTTGGCATTATAGGTGGTAGCGGTCTTTATGATGTTACGGAAATGGAGGAAGTCAGGGAAGTTAAGATCTACACGCCATATGGAGAACCAAGTGACAGTATAATTATTGGCAAGATACACGGTAAGAGGGTAGCCTTCCTAGCTAGACATGGTAGAGGACATAGAATACCACCACACAGAGTAAATTATAGAGCTAATATATGGGCATTGAAGATGCTAGGAGTGAAATGGGTTATTAGCGTATCTGCTGTAGGTAGTCTAAGAGAAGATTACGCTCCCGGTGACCTCGTTGTACCTGATCAGTTCATAGATATGACGAAGACTAGGAATTATAGTTTCTTCGATGGACCAATAGTAGCTCATGTAAGCATGGCAGAACCTTTCTGCGAGCATCTTAGAAGAATACTCATTAACGCAGCTAGAGACTTAGGGTTTAAAGTACATGATAAAGGGACCTACATATGTATTGAAGGTCCTCGCTTTTCAACTAAGGCTGAGAGTAGAGTTTGGAGAGAGGTCTTCAAAGCTGATATAATAGGGATGACTCTTGTACCTGAAGTTATACTTGCTTGTGAAGCGCAACTATGCTATGCAACTCTAGCTACAATAACAGACTACGATGTATGGGCCGAGAAACCAGTTACTGCAGAAGAAGTTGTTAAAGTCATGAAGGAGAATGTGGAAAAGGCAAGGAAGGTTATATATGAGGCTATAAAGCGTCTACCTAAGGAGCCTGATGAGAGGTTATGCAGTTGCTGCAAAGCACTAGAGACAGCAATGCTATAGATATAGATAAAATCAAGGAGAAGGCTACATACATAGCTAAGAGCATGTCCAGGATACCTTCAGAGGAGGAAGCAGTAAAGATAAAGAAAGTTGTTGATGAAAGCGAGAGGCTAGTAGTCACATATATAGGTACATATCTTCCCAAAATAGCTTGTTTTCAATTCTATTACATTTTAAGGACTATAGGCTTTAAAATAAGTATTGCTACACCCGAGGAAGTAGCCTACTACATTGCACCCTACACAGGAGTTTGGAGCGGGCAGATATCCACCCTAATATTTGCTGATAAACCGTCAAGCATGATTATAAGAGTCACAGATAGTGTAAAGTTAAGTGGTAATAAGGTAGCTTTAATATCTGCTACATCATTACCACCGCTAATAGCTAGTAAAGTTGAAGACGTAAGACTAGTCACCTTAGACAATAACCTCCAATTACCAGTCTTTGCAACGATAGCTGCTGCAACAATAGCCTTAAAACCATCAACTAGCAATGGTGTATCTAATAGACTCAAAAGAGTAATTGAAGAGGCTAAAACCATAGGCGAAGTAGCCGCTGAAGTAGTAGAAAAGTACTCTACTAAGATAGTACGCGTCTTGAGGCAGGTAGAGACTGTAATAATAGCCTATTCGCCAACACTCTACCCAGCCGTAGAATTAATAAGTGAAATGAACTTGAAGAACTACCGAAGAAACTTAGTACTAGTACCCCTTTCTCAAGCTACACAACTAGTTGAAGAGAACTGGATAGAGACGAGTTCACAACTACTTTTAGTACATACTGGTGTTGAAGACGATATTGTTAGAGAGGTTAAGTTTAAGGCATCAATGCACAATATTAGTGTTGAGCAAATTAGAATTAACACTGATCCCCTCACAGCTCAACTATACTTTACCATAGCTGTACTAGCTTTAACTGGTGTAAGATAATGTACCGAATAGCTGTGCTTCACGACTCACCTAAGCCCACTTGGACATCAAGGAGATTATTGCAAGCCATTAGAGAGCTAGGGCACAAGCCCCTTTACCTTATTGCTAGCTACTTAACCATAACTTCTGAGCAGCAATGCCCCCTAAGGTATAGGGGTAAGTGCTTAAATCTAGATGCGATTATAGTGAGGAGTCTAGGAAGATCTCTAAACATAGAGAGGTTTCTTACAAGGATAGCTGCGTTAGAATACCTTGAATCTCAAGGAATACTAGTAGTTAACCCAACAGCATCTCTAAGGATAACACGTGATAAAGCATCAATGTTTGTAAGATTAGCTAAGCATGGCATAAGGGTCCCCGCAACAGTCATGACAGAAAATCCTCTAGAAGCATTGAGGGTTATAAGAGAGTGGGGTAAAGTTGTCATAAAACCTGTTGTAGGTAGCTTAGGATTAGGCTCATTCTATGTTGATGACGTTGATACAGGATATAGGATAGTAAGCTTGCTCGCTTCACTAAACCAGCCCATATACATGCAGAAGTACATTGAGAAGAAGGGTAATAGAGACATAAGAGTATTCATTGTAGACGAGGAAGTTGTAGCTGCAATATACAGGATAGCTCCTCCAGGCATGTGGAAGACTAATATAGCCCAGGGAGCTAAACCAGTAGCATGTAAACCCTCTGAGGAGGTTAAGGAAATAGCTATACGAGCAGCTAAGGCGCTAGGGCTATACTATACTGGAGTAGACCTAGCAGAGTCTATTGAAGGAGTGATCTACGTTTTTGAAGCAAATGCTTCACCACTATGGCGCGGACTTTATAGAGCAACTGGAGTAGATCCCTCAAGACACATAGTGTCGATGATTATAAGGAAGCTAAAAAAGTAAGCCTATAGAAAGGTGATCTTGGGATGATGAGTAGCTAACCGAGCGATGTAGGAATGAGCGAGAGCTCTCGTGCTGATCTAAGGATTATCTTCTAAGCCTTAATTAGGGTTCTCAAGAGGATAGAAAGTATTGAAAAAGGTAAATTCTTTACACTTGATAGAAGAGAGGAAAAATCACTATCACCGAAAGCTAGCTTCATCGCTAGCTCGATTGGAATAGATTTTAAGAGCTTAACTCTAGTCTCTTTAGATGCCTTAATATACTTGTTTAATAGGTTATACTGAACTGAAATCCATCTAGATATTCTGTCAAGAATTTTAGGTTTCTCAGAAGCCTCAATAAACCTGTATAATGCATACGCACTAATCATGGAGGGTCTTATACCCTCACCACTTATCGGCATCACAAACCCCGCAGCCTCACCTATGGTTGGAGTTGGGAGTGAGTACACACTTTCCCTAAGGGGTTTAGAACAGACTATGTAGGAGCCACGAATAGGTTCAAGAGGCTCAAAACCTTTAAGTCTGAGAAACCTTTGTAGCAATGCTACTAATTGACTTGGACTCCTACATCCCCCAACACCAACTTTAGCTATTCTCTCGCTTTCCGGAAACACCCAGTAGTATCCTACAAGGTCACTTTGGAAGTATAGTTCTATAATCTCTGGAGATAAGTATTCGCTAACCTTTACTCTTGTCTGCACAGCGTAAATCTTCTCGCTGGGCGCTCTAAAGTATAATGCGCCTGTAGCAACAACTACAGCCTCCCTAGCTCTAAGTTGTTCTAACAGCTCTTTGACGGGGTGACGTAGATTAACATAGCTCTTAAGCCTTATATCTACTGATGAGGCTAGATAGTTAAGTAGTTTAGGTTTATCAATGTGATAGGCTATAGTCTCACCATAACCTTCATGGATAAGCTCTAGATCTAAATATACTCTATACCCTTTAACCCTTGATATTATAAACTCCTCTGGAATATTATAGATCTCCGAAATTACTGCCGGCACTAGACAGCCGCAGGGCTTAATACCTAAACGAGGAGCCATATCATATAAGGCCACCCTATATCCTCTTGAAGATAGAAGGTATGAGAGGAATGCTCCTGCAGGGCCACCACCAACTATAACTATGTCGTAGTCAGCCATTACCTCCACCTAACCCTTCACCTAAGTGTAGTATAGTGCTAAATTAAGAGATTGACTTGTGACAACATTTTATTAACAGTAAACCTAGGTATACTTGCAAGTAAAGGGCTACCTAGTTTTGATGCAGCATAATCCTCTACTTGCTCAACAAGCTTACGTAGCTTCTCTAAAGCCTTAGAGATACTACCATTACACCATTTACTAAACAGTTTTAAACTAAATTCCTTCTCTCCATTCTGGATGTAGTCAACGATATCATCGGCTATCTGATATGCTGTACCTAAAAGCTCGCCATAAAGGCTTACATCTCTGAGAGTTTCAAGTCTACCTGAAGCCAAAGCTCCTAATTCTGCTGAGAGCCTAAAGAGTGACCCTGTTTTAAGCTTGATAAGCTCAATATAGTCGATACTACAGGCGTTTTCCCCGAAAGCATCACATACTTCACCTCTTGACACATCAAGCCACGCTCTAATACTAAGTTCTAAGGCTAAACCACCATACCTTCTTAGTAGTAATTGTTGTGCATAAGGTATTAACAAGTTTGATACCATAACTGTCTTAGACACTCCTATTGCGATCCAGGCTGATGGGCGCCCACGCCTCTCATAATCCAAGTCTATTATATCGTCAAGAGCTAGGCTTGAAGCATGAACAAGCTCAACAGCTACTGCAGCATCAAGTGCTTTCCAGGGATCACCACCCAGCTCTTTGGCAATGACCATAGTTAAGAAGCCTCGTAGCCTCTTACCGCCACTACAAATGTATTTAGATGCATGGACCAGCTCTGCTTCAGGAAGGTATGTGAGGAGCTCATTTATCCTGGCATCTATAATACCTCTATACTCATCCCACAATCTTAGTATTAGTTTGCTAGCCTCACCTACTACCACTATACGACATCCCCTTACTCTATTAACTTCGAAGACTAGCAACTCCTACAGGAGGAGAACCCAGCACAATTAATGAGCCACTCCCTAAATAAGGGTTTGACTAGAAGCTTACACTCAAACGTGGGGGTGTCCAATGCCTCTAGCAAAATTATCATACCCAGATGCAAAATCATTCTACAATATACTTGACGCTCTATCAAAAATTGTTGATGAAGTATCAATGACCATAAGCAAGGACGGAGTTAAGATAATAGCACTAGACCCAGCTAGAATAGCTTTAATCGAGATAAGTATGAGCCCAGAAACCTTCCTGGAGTACGATGTTTCTGAAGACCAGGTTAAGGCAGGCTTTAATGTTGCTAACGTCGCAAAGATAATAAAAAGAGGGAAGAAAGGAGACAAAGTCGACATAGAGGTTGAAAGCGATAGGATAACCTGGTCCATAGTGGGAGCAACAATTAAACGCTATAGACTATTAAACCTTGACGTACCAGAACCAGAAATACCTAGTGCACAATTCAACTTTAACGTTCATGTAGCCGTTATAGTAGATCCTATTAAGAATGCACTAAAGGATGCTGAAGCTGTAGGAGACACTGTCGAGTTTGAAGCACCCGATGAAACACAACTAATTATTAGGGGAGTTGGAGCTGCAACATCAGAGGCTAGAATAAGAAGTGACACGCCCGCAGTGGTAGAGTTCGAGGTTAAAGAGCCAAGTAAGTCAGCTTACAGTCTTGACTACCTTAAGCACGTATTATCGTTAACAAAAGTAGCAGATACAGTTGTAATAGAATTTTCATCCTCAATGCCACTAAGACTACAGTTTAGATTACCTGCAGGAGGTACCGTGACATATTTACTCGCACCCAAAGCTTAGAATTAACTTAATCTGGGTGAAGAGATCACACCGGCTCAACTGAGTAGGTGATGAAGGCCAGGACAGCAGATAGTTAGCCGATGAGGATGGTCACCGGTCCACCGACAAATCAATATACCCTAAGCCTAAAGATGTGGATGCCGGACCCTTCTGAGGCCACTAAAACGGTTAATGAAGATAGGCTTGCTATGAGGAGGGCTGGTATTGCTGATGAGGTGATCAAGCTACATGATGATGGACACCAGCACCGAGCACAAGACCTCCCTTAGCCTTGAGGAAAGGTTTAAAGCAAGAATAGATAAGGTTTGGAGTAAACTTTTACAATACGCCAACTCTATTCAGGATAATGAGATAAGGAGGGTAACATTAGATATTCTCAACAAGCCCGTAATAACCTTCACAAAGGTTAAACCCAAGATAACCCTTTGGGAAAGTCCTGCGGCACCTAAGAAACACCATGCCTATCCGGGTGGCCTCCTAGATCATACTCTTGGAGTTGTAGAGATAGCTTTAAGCTTAGCTAAAGTCTATGAAAACGTTTATGGAGTTAAAGTGGATAGAGATATAATCATAGCTGCTTCACTCCTACACGACCTCTTCAAATACTATCAATATGAAGTCGATCCACTTACTGGAGGATTTAGGCCACGTAGTGACTGGTATTTTAGCCACGATTTCGCAATGGTTGCAGAACTCAGCATAAGATTGGCTCCAGAACGACTAATAAGAGCTGTAGCCGAAGTACATGGAACAATACCGTTTACAAGCATTGAGTCACAAATCGTGCATCAAGCAGATTCAACAGATTCTGAGTTCATCTCAGGAATACAAGACATTATATGGAAGGTCTGCATGGACATAGAACTAGAGATCCCAGAAGTAAAATCACTCAAAATATTCTATGAAGCGTTAAGAGTAGCACCCATCTTCGACTATGCCAGGGTATACTATGAGAAGGGGAGAGATGGTTTAAGAGAGTATATTAAACGCTTACTCGGATTAAAGAAATAGGCGATGAAGAAGCCGACATAAACCGAGACACCATATTACCAACTTACACAAAGAGTAAGATTATGAGGAAGGGTCGATGAGCAGAGCCTAAAGCATGGGAAAGGAGTAACTCATTACAGGCCGATGACGACCCGTCGGACGATAAGTGGAGTTGATGACAGCTCCCCTGGCTGCGCTGAGGCTATATGTAGCCAGTATCTAACTACCCTACCTTCATCAGCAACCGGGCATTCATCAGCTTCAGCTGAAAAGCACTTCATCATGGTGAACCCTATGACTTGCCCCCATAATACTATTGAACTTAAATTGATTAAGGACATTACTATTAAAGCTAATGAGTTAAGGCCCAAAATAGAGAGGCTCTTAGAAACCTTTATACAAGGTGTCAGAGAGTGTTTAAGAGAACTTAACGAGAGTCTCAAAGTTGTAGTTGTTGGAAGCTTTACTAGAGAATCTTGGCTTCCTCCAAAGCCTGACTTAGACGTGTTCATTGTAATCCCAAGAGCCTACTGCCTAGCTCTAGTAAATGATAGATTCATATCAATGCTAAAGAGGTGTTTAGTACATTTTGGCCCTGAGACCCGATATGCCTCTCACCCATACCTTCACTTTAACCTTGAAATAGCTGAGATAGACCTTGTACCTTGCTGTAATATAAGAGAAGGAGAGAAGCCACTTACACCCGTCGATAGGACTATCCTACATACGCAATACTTGAAGAAGAGAATTACAAGTGAGCTTAGCAATGAGATTAGGCTTGCAAAGCTTTTCTTAAAGGGTGTGGGAGTTTATGGTGCTGAAGAAAGCGTTAAAGGATTTAGCGGGTATCTTACAGAACTCCTCCTGCTAAAATACAAGTGTTTTAGATCATTCCTTGAAGCCTTTTCAAGAATTAAGCCAAGAGAGTTTATAGCTGTTGAGAATAGCCTAGAGAAGTATCGCGAACAAATTATTACTAGGTATCCTAATGCTATTCTCTACGTACCTGATCCAGTTGATCCAACCAGAAACGCTGCTGCAGCAGTATCATTAAGATCTTTAGCAACACTTTCTCTTGCAGCAAGACTATATCTACTATCACCCCACGAAACATTCTTCAAGATCAAAGAGGGGCACGATGATAGAGAGCCTACAGGTATACCTCACTACAACCAAGAGAGGATAAGGATAATCATTGGAACACCACAATGTAGCATGCCACCAGACATTCTATGGGGGATTGTAGGTAGGTTTGCAGACAAT